>JAISZQ010000085.1 GCA_031269165.1 Spirochaetaceae bacterium | reverse complement strand
TCTCCGCTACCCCCGTCATTGCGAGCGAAGCGAAGCAATCCAGTAGATGCTGCCTCGTCTGGATTGCTTCGGGCTCCGCCCTCGCAATGACGACATTATCCATTTTCAATTCTCCATTCGCGCCCCGCGCGCCCCCCCAGCTTCTGGAGTTTCGGGCGGGTGAGGCCCGCTTTCTCCGAAACTCCATGACTAAAAGGCGGGCGCGGAATTAATAGGGATTCCTTAAGGGTTCCCCCGGGATTCCGAAAGGATTTCAATCAGATCCTTGAAGGGTTTCACTCCGAACCGTTTCTTAATATCCGCCTCGACTTCCGGCTTCAGGCTGTAGCACTCGAGAAAAGCACTGTGGCCAATGTCGGTAACGCTGTCCGGTATCGTAACGGAGGTCAGGCTTTTGCACCCCTCAAAAGCACTGTTGCCAATGTCGGTAACGCTGTCCGGTATCGTGACGGAGGTCAGGCTTTCGCACCAGGCAAAAGCGTACCCGCCAATGTCGGTAACGCTGTCCGGTATCGTGACGGAGGTCAGGCTTTTGCACTCGGCAAAAGCGTGATTGCCAATCTCCACAACGGCCTTGCCGTAGATTCTTGCGGGGATAACGACATCCCTGCCCTTCCCCATGTACCTACTAATCACCACGCCGAGCCCCTTCTCCTTCGTGTTGAAGTCGGACGACGCCGCCTGACTCGCGCAACTTCCGAGCATGACGGCCAGAACCGCCGCCATCATTCCATACCCCATTCGTTTCATAAAACACTCCTTCGCGGTTTTTACGTCCCGCCGACAAAATTTGTATGTCCACCGCATACGCGGATAACACCTTTGTTTGTGCCTGTCATTGCGGGCGAGCCCCCGTCATTGCGAGGAGGCGGCAACATAGTTGCCGACGACGACGCAATCCAGGGTGATGACCTTCTCCGTCTGGATTGCTTCGGGCTCCGCCCTCGCAATGACGACACGCATCTCCCGCTCTAGGCCTGAGCGGGGTCCCGCTCTAAGCCTGAGCGGGGTCCCGCTCTAAGCCTGAGCGGGGTCCCGCTCCAAGCCTGAGCGGGGTCCCGCTCCAAGCCCACTGTCAACAACTTAGCAGATTTTCCCTCCTTAAAACCCGATTGATCCGTGAAAATCCGCGTCGCCCTATGGCGCAATCCGCGGACAAAACTCTTACATTGTTGACAATGCATAGTTCCCAATAACGCTTTCAGCACGCGCAAAAAACCCGCGTTTCGTATGATCTATCACCAGAGTATGCTCTTGGAAATAGGCAACGGAAAAAACCTTGTCGTTGGCGCCTCTGCCGATAAAAAAGCGGAATACGCCTTCTTCAATAACCCATTGGCGCCGCGTGTTGATAAACGCCATCTGATCAAGCCGGAACGTAAAACAGACGTTCCGCGTTTCACCGGGCAAGAGCGTTACCCGTTTAAATCCGACGAGCTCTTTTTGGGGCCGGACGATGGACGCAATTTCATCGATTCCATAAAGCTGAACAACCTCGTCTCCCTTCAACGTGCCGGTATTGGTTACCGCTATGTGTATTGCAATGATTGGCACCCCGTCTTGTCCCGTTTCGGCGGACAGGCGGCCGTTGGAATAGGCAAAGGTTGTATAAGAAAGCCCATAGCCAAAGGGCAACTGTGAAGCCCGGCAGCCGCGATAGGCGTCCCCTTCATGTTTATCCTCGTCGGAACGGCAGCCGCGATGCTGATAATAGTACACCGACTGCTGGCCCACATTGCGGGGCACGTCTACCGGAAGTTTGCCGCCCGGGTTCATCATGCCCGCTATGGCCAAAGCAATCGCGTTCCCGCCATATATGCCGGGCAGCCACCCTTCAATAATCGCCGGAACATGATCGTATACCCAGGGCTCGATCAAAGGTTTATTGTCCGTATGGACGACGATCATACGCTTGTTTACGGAGAAAACACGCTGAATAAGCCGCAACTGCTTGCCGGGCAGTGTAATATTTTGACTGTCAATTCCCTCGCCGGAAGTACAGGTATCGTTCCACCCGTTTTTTCCGCCAACGGTTAGGATAACAACGTCGGCTTTTCGGGCCGTCTCGACAGCCTCTTCAAAGCCCCGTTCGTCATCACCGTTAATCGCACAGCCTTGAGCGTAGCGGGTATCGGGATAAATCTCTTTGAGGGCCTCATAGACGGTCTTGACTCCCCCGTGTTCCCGCCTGATTAAATCGTCGGTTTGCGCTGAAATCTCGGCTTCCGCTTTAGCCATGTCTTGTTCATCCTGCGCCTCGTGAACCGTTGTTTTGACCCCTTCCATCGTGGGCCGCTTTCCCAAACGTATCATCAACTCGCTCTCATAGCGGTCCGAGAATGTGTAGGTGCCGTTAAAAAGAAGCGGGCTGTTGCCGGTAGGCCCGATGACCGCTACTTTTAAACTTTTATCGGTAACCGGTAGAATGCCGTCGTTTTTGGTAAGGGTAATCACCTTTTCGGAAACAACGGCGGATTGACGGTCGTGTTCGGCGTTATTCATTGCAACATAATCACGGTCCGGTTCGTCAAAAAGCCCCAGTTCAAATTTAAGGGTCAACACCCGTTCCAGGGCGCGGTTTATAAAGGATTCATCAAGCCGTCCCTGCGTAACCGCTTCTTGGAGACCCGCATTGAAAGCGAAAGGGTCGGGGAATTCCATGTCCAGTCCGGCACGTATCGCCTGGATTCCCGCATCGGTACTGTCTTTCGCGGTTTTTGTCATATTGACCAGCATATCAATCGAACCGTAATCACTGACCACAAGCCCCTGAAAACCCAGATCGTCACGAAGCAGATCGGTGAGCAGTTCCTTTGAAGCGCATACCGGAAGGCCGTTATATTCCGAATAGGCGTTCATCACGGAACGTACATGCGAGAGGCGGATAGCCGCTTCAAAGGGCTTGGCGAAGTTTTCCCGTAGATCCCGCCAATCGGTCTGAACCCTCGCCACGTGAAGGCCGCCTTCCGCGCATGAATACCCGATAAAATGTTTGCCCGTAGCCGCAACCCCGTTCCGCAGATCCTCTCCTTGAAGCCCCTCGACAAAAGCGCAGCCCATTGCGGCGGCGAGGGTGGGATCGCTTGAATAGTGCTCGTTTGTCCGTCCAAAGCGGAAGTCCCGCGCCAAATCAAAAACAGGCGACAAGGCGTGGCGAATCCCTAAGTTAAGAAGCTGGGAACGGGATCGTTCCGCCATGTCTTTGACCAGTTCTGGCGCGAAACTCGCCCCTAAAGCCAGCGGCGAGGGAAAAGCCGCGCAGCCCGGTTGCAGGGGACCGTTTAGAGCCTCGCAATGGAAGATGGCCGGGATCCTGAAAGGCGTCGCGGCCATAATCCGTTTTTGGCATTCCTTTATGAGAGCGGCCATTTCCGCAGGGGCTTCTGATATAAAAATCATATTCACCCCGCCAATGCCGTCCCGTATCATCTCAGGATCGGGCAGCCCCTCAATCCGTATGCCCGCAAGCTGGCCTATTTTGTGGTTCAGCGTCATCCGTTCCATGAGGTCCTTAACACGCTCCGGTATAGGACGGCGTGCGTCCTTATAACATACATCGCTCATTCTTTTACGCCTCCAAGGGTAATGCCCCTCACAAAGTATTTTTGAAAGAAGGGGTACATAATCAGGATGGGCAGGATGCCTATCACCGCTATTGCCATACGGATAGTGGTAGACGGCAGTTTCGAGATCGCAACCCCCATTGACGCCGCGGCTGAAGCGTTTTGTACCAGTATCTGTATGTTTTCGTTGATGTTGTTGAGGATAATCGTGATGGTATACAAATGACTGCCGCCCCGTTCGGTGAGGTAATATATGCCGTTAATCCAGTCGTTCCAGTACGCTATGGCAGTCATCAAGCCTATGGTCGCCACTATCGGCAGACTCAGGGGCATCATTATCTGACCGAATATTCTGAACTCGCTTGCCCCGTCTATCCGCGCCGCTTCTTTCAGGCTTGGGGGTATGCTGTGGACAAAATAGTTTCTGATCAGTATGACGTTAAAGGCGTTCATCAAAAGGTTGGGCAAAAGCAATGCCCAGATGGTGTTTCTGATTCTGAAAACCCGCACATACGTATAATAGGTCGCCACGATGCCGCCGTTAAAAAGCATGGTAAAGATCAGCAGGAAACTTAATACCTTCATGCCCGGAACCTTTTCCGCAATGGCATAGGCGAAAAGCGTGCTGATGGCGACACTCAAAAACGTGCCGGAAGCGGTGGTGATAATGCTCATCAGATAGGCGCGGCCTAACTGGTCCCACCGCACGGCGATGTACCGGTAGGCTTCCATGCTGAATTTACCGGGGAAAAACGAATAGCCCTTTGCCGTCGCCCATGCGTTGTCGGTAAAGGACGCCACGACCAAGAGCACGAAGGGCGCGAGGGCGCACAATGCGGCGGCTCCGCAGACAAGGTACGCGACAAGCTGTGTTATCTTATATTCCATTGAACGCATACAAGCCTCCTAAAACAACGCGCTTTCGGGGCGGTGTTTTCTCAAGATAAAATTAGTTGACAAAATAAGGATGAACCCCACCACGGACTGATACACGCTTGCCGCGCTGGACATACCGTAGTTGCTGTTTTTCATCAGCGCGTGGTACACATACACATCAATAGTGCGGGTAACGGAAAAGAGTGTCCCGCTGTTCTTGGGTATCTGGTAAAACAAGCCGAAATCGGAACGGAACATCTGTCCAAGGCTTAAGGCCAGAATGACCAGCATGGTGGGCGTCAGCATGGGCAGGGTGATTTTGCATATCTGCTGCCACTTGTTCGCGCCGTCCAGAGTCGCGGCCTCGTAATAGTCCTGACTGATGCCCACGATGGCGGCCAGATAGATGATCATGCTGTACCCGACGCCTTTCCAGGAGTTCACGAATATGAGGATAAAGGGCCAGTATTTCTTTTCCTGATACCAGGCGATATTCGGGATGCCCAGAGGTTCCATGATAGATTTGTTGATCAGCCCGGACTCGCTTGACAGGAATGCGAAGACAAGGTAACTGACCACAACCCAGCTCATAAGGTAGGGAAGCAGGGTGAGGCTCTGGCAGAACCGCGAAACAAGCCTGTTTTTCATCTCGTTGATTAACAGAGCCAGGGTTATGGCGAGCACGGTCCCGACGATTAAAAAGGCGAGATTATAGAGGACGGTATTCCGGGTGATTGTCCAGGCGTCGCTGGAAGCAAAGAGGAACTCAAAGTTCTTGAGGCCGTTCCAGTCGCTGCCAAAGATGCCTTTTTGGTAGTTGAGCTTTTTGAAGGCTATCAATATGCCGTACAGGGGTATGTAGTTATTAACCAGGAGATAGATCATCCCGGGTAATGCCATGACATAGAACGGCATAATACGGCCCCACTTGGGGCGGCGTTTTTGGGTATTCATAAAATCCTCCATAATATGTGCGGACCCGCGTGTGAATACCATATTCCCGCGCGGGCCCCGCCCATTTAGTTTTTATTGGCCGCCGCCCATGCGTCAATCTGGCGCTGGTTCTCGGCGATTACTTTATCAATGCCCGCCGCTTTGAGGGCGGTGATAAATTCAGGCAGCGCCGTTGCGGGGTTGAGTGCGCCGCTGTTAAAGCCCGGCGTGTATTGGGTGATGACCGTATTCACCGCTGCTACCTCGGTGGCTACCGATTCCTGTACAAAACTGTAGCCCATCGCGGGTGAATACCGTGATTGTGGGATTGCGTCGTCTCTTTCTTTTAATAACCGATTCATACTTGCCGGAGCCGGATAAACAACCGGCCATTCAAGACGATCTCCCCATAGTCCGTAGGGGGTATAATAAGGCAGCGTAGAAACGTCCTCTGAAAGATACTTTATTACTTTACCATCGGGGCCGTCTTCTACCACTTCATAGGATTTTCCCTCCAAACCAAACTGTATGAGCAATGTTGCTTCTTTATGCTCATAGATGTAATTAAGCGCCTCTACCGCCTTGGCGGGGTTGGCGGAGGTGGTTGTGATATTCCACATTAGCGCCTGACCGCCTCCGTTTACCACATAGGGGTCAACCAGTTTCATGCTTGACAAGTCCGTTCCTGCGGTTGAAATGTAAGCGTTTAGCTTTTTCTCATTATGCCAATACATCATGCCAAGATAGTTTCCCGCTTTATAAAGTGTATCAGGAGATTCCGAAGTGACCGCGGCGTCCGGCGATATATAGCCCTTTTGCGCCCAGCGGTACATCATCTCGGCGTACGCTTTGTATTCCGGGGTTTCAAACAGGTTGGTTATCGTGAGGTCGGTAAAACTACGGTTAAGCATCAGCACGCCCCCGGCAAATGAACCCATAACCTTGTCGTATGCCATATACGAGTTATTCAAAGGCGCGGGTTCGGTATTCCAAGGTATGGTGCAGTAGAAGTTGGGGCCTTCCCCCGCCTTGACCTTCTCAAAAAGAGCCTCCACATCGGCGAGGGTATACAGCTTGGTTTCGTCAACCGTGAGGCCATACTTTTTAAGCATCTCGTCCCGAATCATATACCCATAGCCTTCTCCTATAATATACGCCGGCGGAATTCCATAAAGCTTTCCTCCATACCTGCACTTGTCAAGCAGCACCCCGCAATGGTCTTTCAAAGCCTGCCCGTACTGGTCAACCAAATCGTCCAGGGGGACAATCAAGCCGCTTTCGATAATGGGCCCAATCGAGGTGAACGCGGTAAGGGCAATGTCGAGCTGTTCGCCGCTGGACACCATAAGTGCCGCCTTTTGCTGGGACTCCATAAGCCCCACCGGTTCAAACCTGACGTGTACGCCAATGTCCCGTTCCATCATGACGTTGAGGGCGTCTTCCACTTCCTGAAACCCCGCTCCCAAATCACCCGGAGATGGGTACTGCCAGATGATCTCCACGATCTCCTTGCCCTCCGTAGCCGGAGCCTTTCCCTTTTGGGAGCACGCGGCCAGGGCGAACGCCATCACGACAAACAACAATCCTTTCTGTTTCATAAAATCCTCCAAAAATAAATATTTCTTCAGGCGGCTACGCCGTCTTAAGATTACCAATTCATGTGAGGCTGTTCCAAAACTTCAGTTTTGGAACAGCCTCATTTTTCAATAAACGGCGGTAGATACCGCCTTATCCCGCTCATTCCTCCCCGGATAAGTGGGTAATCAACAAAGCGATCCCTTCTTTGGCGGGCAGCGTCACCCGCACCCGGCCTGACGCTTCCTCCGCGAATACCCGGCGCGTCATCTCCCACACGTCGATGATCTCCACCCGGTAACGGCCTTTTTCGGACAGTTCCAGATCCCAAAAGGCCGGACAGGTACGGCCCAGGTACTCAAGGCGGTAATCCGGGCTTTCCACTACGGCGGGGCTTAATGCAACACGCCACCGGTTACGTTCCGCTTCAGGCATCTTTAAGAGTGCCGAAACAATTCCGTCGGCGTCTTCCCCGCTCTTTGGTTTGCTCTCATTGGGATTGGGCAACCACCGGGGCGGCGGGAACGGATCGAGTTCCCGGGGCAGACCGGAAAGCACGTCCTTCAGAAAACGGAGCCGGACAACGCTCTCGCCTCGGAGCACGCCGCCCTTTGCCCACCAGAGCACCTCGTCCTCCCGATAGAAGGTCTCCCCGTGGGTAACGTAAGCCCCGGCACACACAGCGGTCCAGCAGCGGTGGACGAGTTCAAAGGCCGAAAGATTGCCCCACCCAAATTCAATGTCCCCCTCGTAGCCGCATTCGTCGATGATAACCGGACGCTGATACTCCTCGCGCCAGAGCAGCGCGTTTCTCACAAGCCCGGTCTGCATGGAACAATGGGTCATCCAGTCCGCCTTGGGAAATGGCGTAAAACACTGGTGAATGGAAATCAAGTGATGATAGGGGTCCGTTTCCGCGAGGAGGCTGCCAAAGCGATTCCAATCTTCAGTTTTCCGCGCCGTGACAACGTCGTACTCATTTGCCAGACTCCACCAGACATTGCGGTACGCCGCAAGCCGGGCAACGCAGTAGTCCAAGTAGACAAGATTTTCTTCCATAGATAAGGTGCTAAAGCCCCAGCGGTCATAGGGGTGAAAGAGGATCAGATCCGCCTCGATGCCCTTTTCCGCGAGTTCCGCGACGCGCTTTTCCAGATGCCGCCAGAACCGGGGATCCGGTTCGTATACGTTCCATGTTCCGTCCGCTTTTTTACGAAAGGGGAAGCACTCAGGTTCGTTGTGGTTGTAGGGCATGTGTTTTGGGAAGATGCACATCCGCAGTTTGTTGAACGGCGCGGCATCCAGAGAACGCAGGGTTGCTTCCTGAGTCTCCTCGCTCTGGTGAGTCCATGCGTAACAGGTGGTGCCGAAGGGAAGATACCGTTCTCCGTCGTCGTACCGGAAGTGAAAGCCCGTGGCGCGTACCGGGCCGTGAATCCCCGCCGGGGCTTCGGCACAGCGAAAACTCCCCGCTTCCTCCGCGCCGCCGTAGCGGACGGTGTAGTTCCAGACTCCGGTCTCGCCGGGCATGAAACGCAGGCGGTAAGCATCGCCGTCCTTAAAGCCCTTTACCCGGTATTCCTTCCCGTCTTTGCTGAAAATCCCTTCTCCAACAACCGGCCCTTCATCACCGGAAGTAAAGAGAAGCTCGAAAATGCCGTATTGATCTACTGTCTGCATAACTATACCCCTTATCATTCAATTCAAATAAAATCCGCAAATATGTTTACATGTCCAACGCGGGTGAACCCACGCGCCCCGTTTCATTTCGACGGGCGGTTTCATGGCAACGCCGCCTCTTGAACCTATGGAATAACCGCCGACACAACCGGCCCCCATTCGCCCGCTTCGCCTTTTCCGTTCTCCAGGAGGGATGGGATTTGAGTGTATGAGCGTTGTTTCCGGCGCACGAACACTATGTTTCATGTAAGAAGCATAAGGACGGCAGAAACGGGAAAACAGAAAAAGGAGTAAAACCGACTGAAAAGGGCCCAAACAAGGGGAAAAAGGGGGGTTAAGTGACCTAAAAGGTTCCCGTGGGAAGGGGGGCAACTGCGGTAGGAGCGGGGGTCACGAGGAACTTATTGACAACACGCAACACCATTTTTCGCATAACCAGCCTTTCTGACATACCCCGGCACTACCGCCGGACAACGAGGTATACTTATACCGGAAACGCAAAAAAGTGTCAAGTGGTACCCGGCGAAAATCGCTAAAAAAACGTGAAAAAAGATGAAAAAAGTTTCAGATTTAGGTACACGTTTATAGTTCCACGCAATCTGGGTCGCCATCAGGCGCAATCTGTGGACCATTCTTATATTCCCTTTGCTTAAGTACGGCAACGCGAGTTGCCACGTTGACCGTAGGGCGTGTTTCCCCTGGATTGCTTCGCTACGCTCGCAATGACAAGTTGCTCGCTCGCAATGACGACCTGCTGTGGGAGGAGGCGGGGATAACGAGGAGTGAAAAATGAGGAATCAAGGCGGTTGTGCGGTAAGGTTAGGTGATGGATACCGAGAAAAAGCGGCTGTTTGTCGAAACGACGATCCCAAGTCTTGCGACAGCGCGTCCAAGTTGCGACATTATAACAGCCGGACGGCAAGCCTCGACCAGACTTTTTTGGGAGACCGAGCGGCAAAAATACGACCTTTTTGTCAGTCAGGATGTTTTAGACGAGTGCGGTCTTGGCAGCCCGGATGCGGCGGCACGGCGGCTTACATTTCTGTCTGGTATTCCGGTTTTACCGAAAACAAAAGAAGTTATCGAACTTGCTACAGGAGGCTGTTCCAAAACCTCAAGTTTTGGAACAGCAACCTTTAAAAAGCGCAGTTTCGTAAGGCTTTAGCCTGAGAAACTGCATGAGCCTGTCAAAACTAACCGAGTTTTGGAACAGGCT
>JAISZQ010000151.1 GCA_031269165.1 Spirochaetaceae bacterium | reverse complement strand
GTGTCTATCAATCCTAACTCAGGATCGTTAACCCATTTGGCATTTTCAAACTTTAACATTAACGGTTCAAATATTTTCATAGTTATTTATCGTAACATATCCGCTGCTTTTTGTCTATTGTTCATACTTTCCCCTGTCAAGCTGCTCCCGTTCAAGCGTGTTTTCTGACTTTATAGACAGACACTAAATAGTTTAAGAAAGAATATATTAATAATAGATTGGCAGGAAATACGAAATATCCAAATGTTAAATTTAAAACAGGGAAACAATAATGTTGGAATATCCGACATAATAATAGCACAAAATTGTATACAAAACGGATCAAGATTAATAACAAATGATAAACATTTTGAAATAATGGCAAAATATATACCATTAGAATTATACACATAAAATGAATTCTTTGTTTCATAATCCTGAGTAATGACAAAACACCGGGTATGTTTTATAGTTCTGAGTAAAGATATGTATTTTCGTTATGGAGGCGAAAAATGAAGGGAAAATTGAGGGCAGGCTTGGTGATTTTAGCGGTGTTGTTTGTATCATGCCAAACAACGCAAGGCGGGTCAAATGCGGAAACAACGCAAGCGGTTTCCGATTCGGGCGATTTAAGTTCATTACTTCGTGCGGCATCAGTTGAAGTTCAAAAATGGGACAAGGGGAATGAACGGGAACGGGACGTTACGGTTTATTCGTTTAACTATGATAACCCTGAACTCAAGGATAGGTTAATACAAGCGGTAAAAGACGCGGGGTTCTATCAAGTTTGGTCTGGAGAGAACACCAGAGATTGGGATTTACAGCGGGGCGTGCTTCGCTGGTGCGTTCCCGCCGACACGGAACAATGGGACCGTGAGGTACAAGTTTCCGCAGTTGGCGAGACAACCGTACATACGTACTTTTTTAAGCCGATTCCAGACTCGGGCGTTTATTGGACGGCGGTTGAAGACAGCCCATTCAGCAGTGGCAGTGACGACCGCATCAGCGACATCGCCTACGGCGACGGCAAGTTCGTTGCGGTCGGCATCTATAAAGATGGAAGCAACTGGAAAGGCGAAATGGCGTACTCCGTCGACGGCGTTACCTGGACGAAGGTTACAGACAGCAAGCTCGGCTACGCCCAACCAGTCACCTACGGCGGCGGTAAATTCGTCTCGGGTGGCGAAGGCGGCAAAATGGCGTATTCCACCGACGGCGTAACATGGACGGCGGTAGCCGACAGTAAGTTCGGCAATCGGGAATACATCACCCGGCTCTTCTACGTCGGTGGTAAGTTTTTCGCGCACGGTGGCGGTGTTGGAAACGGGAAAGAAAAAACGGCGTATTCCACCGATGGTGTAACCTGGACGGTGCTGGAAGACAGCGCGTTAAACTTCGAAATCAACGGCCTCTCCTACGGCGGCGGCAGGTTTGTCGCGGTCGGCGCTGTCGATTCCGGCCATGTCGGCAAAATGGCATATTCCACCGACGGTGTAACATGGACGCGGGCAGCCGACAACGAATTCAGCCGTAGCGGTAAACTCAAGGCCATCGTCTACGGCGGCGATAAATTCGTCGTAGGCGGTTGGGACTATGGCGCAAGAAAGGTAAAAATAGCATACTCCATCGACGGCATAACATGGACGGTGGTTGAAGACAACCCGCTCGGCAGTAACGACCTCAACGTTATTACCTACGTCGGCGGCAGGTTTGTCGTGGGTGGCGAAGGCGGCAGAATAGCGTATTCCAATATGCAGGAGTAGGTTTCGGGATGGGGAGCGGCAGGCGTCGTTGAAGACGAGGAGCGGCCACGAACGGGTATCGGCCCCCCGTCGGGGAGAGCAAGCCTCGCCTCCACGGCAGGTATTGCGAGCGAGCGGCACATTGCCGAGCGGAACAATCCAGCGTGACGGCCTTCTCCTCTGGATTGCTTCGGGCTACGCCCTCGCAATGACACCTGTCATTGCGCCCGTCACCTCCAAGGGGTTTGGAGCGGCCACTCCAAGGTGTTTGGAGCGGCCGCTCCAAGGTGCTTGGGCTGGCCACTCCAAGGTGCTTGGAGCGTCCACTCCAAGGTGCTTGGGCTGGCCACTCCAAGGTGTTTGGAGCGTCCACTCCAAGGTGCTTGGGGCGGCCAGATCAAGGTGCTTGATCCAGCCAGATCAAGGTGCTTGATCCGGCCAGATCAGGGTGCTTGATCTGGCCACATCAGGGTGTCTGATCTGGCCACATCGGGGTGTCCCACGTGGCCAGGAGAAGTTGCGCTCCTGTACAGGAGATGGTGTCTCCCCTGGCCAGCAGATATTGCCTGTTCGTTGCTCCCCCGTCATTGCGAGGAGCGAAGCGACGAAGCAATCCAGTGGGAGAAGGCCGTCACGCTGGATTGCTTCGCTTCGCTCGCAATGACGGGGAGGCCCCTTGCAATGGCAGGGGGTGATGGGCACAATGGCGGGGGGTATCGTCATTGCGAGGAGCGAAGCGACGAAGCAATCCAGACGGAGAAGGCCGTCGCACTGGATTGCCGCGCTTCGCTCGCAATGACGATGCCCCACGAGGGGCCAGCAGAAGTTGCCCTGCCGACCAGCAGATTTCGCCCTGCTGGCCAGCAGTGGGTGACGCTGCTGGCCAGCAGACGGTGCCCTGTTGAAGCGGCCTTGACAAAAGTATGTGGCTTGCGGTAGCATATACCCTGTTGTTATGCTTCCGGCCATGAAGGCCGGTTTTGTCTGCGAACAGACGTTTTCGGCTGGGTCTATAGTGCGGGATGCGCTTATGGGCTTTGCGCCAAGAGAATGCCCCGGTGCAGTGTCCCTAAGGGCGCGTTTGAGAATGCGTCCGGTTTTCATGTTATTACTACAAGCCGTCTATTTGATAACCATGAAGGTTATGAAAGCCGTTGAAACGGATTTCATGCCGGCATGGTTTTTTTTATGTCTTGAGGGTTTTGCCGGAAGGCACGGGAAACGGCGTATCCTTAAAAGGATACGGCGTATCCAAGGATACGGTTACTATTTTTATTATTATAGGAGTTATTATGAGAAGGTATGGTAAGGCGGTGTTGGCGGCGGCTTTGGCGCTGGCGGTTTCGGGTTATCTTCCGGCGGGAGGGAACAGGGCGAAAAGCGGGGCGGGTGGCGCCGGGGGTGCGGCAAAGAACGAGGTGATTATCGGGTTTTCAAGTATTCCGGCGCATTATGACCCGCTTCAGGGCTTTGGCACGAACGGGCAGCTCATTTTCAGCACGCTGGTCGAAACGGACGTGGCGATGAATATCGTGCCGGACCTTGCACGCGCGTATACGGTGAGCGCCGACGCCCTCACCCTGACGTTCACGATACGCGCCGATGCGCGTTTTACCGATGGCACGCAGGTTAAGGCTTCCGATGTGGCGTTTACCTATAACACCATCAAGCAAAACGCCACGTCCATTGATTTGTCGGTCATGCAAAGCTGTACGGTTTCGGGGAATGATACGGTTGTCATCAAACTGACAAAGCCTCAGTCGGTTTTCATGCTGACCGTTACCCAGATAGGGATCGTGCCCGAACATCTTTACAACGCGGATTTCGGGTTGCACCCCGTAGGCTCCGGGCCGTTCAAGCTCGTACAGCACGATGTGGATCAGCAGTTTATCCTTGAGGCGAACACCGGTTACTATAGAACGGTGCCTGCCATAAAGCGGGTCGTGTTCCTGAAAATGGCCGACGAGGATACCCGTCTCATGGCGGCGCGATCCGGGCAGGTAGACATCACGATGACCTCGGCGGTAACGGCGGCGGTTACGAAAATCCCCGGCTACCGTCTTTTGCGGGAAGCGTCGGTAGACAACATGGGGATAGCCATGCCGGTGGTTCCCGTAGCGGGAAACGTGACCGCCGATGGCTACCCTATAGGGAACAACGTGACCGCCGATAGCGCCGTGCGCAAGGCGCTTGCCTACGGGCTTGACCGCCGCCAATTGTGCGACGATGCCCTGAACGGGTTTGCGAGCCCTGCCTATTCGGAAAACGACGGTATGCCCTGGTGGAATCCCGAAAGCGTGATTCAAACCGATGTTGCCTACGCCAAAAGTTTACTGGACAAGGCCGGCTGGATTGATGCCGACGGGGACGGCATACGGGAAAAGAACGGGACGCGGGCATCGTTTCCCCTGCTCTATTTTGCCGGAGATTCCGTGCGGCAGGCGGTGGCCATGTCGGCGGCGAATCAGGCGAAGGCCCAATTGGGCATCGAAATACGCGTGGAAGGGGTCGGCAGTTCCGACCTTTTGCCGCGTATGTTCTCAGAGCCGATGATACTCGCCTGGGGGTCGTCCAACCCGCGCACGAGTTATCTGCTCTTTCATTCGTCCAATGCGGGCCGGAACGACTGGTACAATCCTGAAAACTTTCGGAACACGACGGTCGACCGCTATCTCGACCAGGCCCTAAACGCCGTAAGCATCGAAGCGTCCATTCCCTTCTGGCGGCAAGCCCAGTGGGACGGAAGCACCGGCACGTCCATGAAGGGGGAGGCGCCCTATGTGTTTCTCATTAACAAAGACCACCTCTACTGGGTGCGCACAGGACTCAATACCGGCAAACAGAAAATACACGCCCACGGCGACGCGTGGCCGCTCGTGGCGAATCTGCGGGATTGGAAATGGGAATAAACGCCGCCTTGAAGCCCCGTAGCGCACACAAACCGGCCCCGTTTTCAGGCGGCTGGTGCCGTGTTCTGAAACAGAGCGCGGTATACGCGTTGCGGGGCGTTACCCTGTTGTTCGCGGCAAGCATGGTCAGCTTTATGCTGGTCTCGGCTTCCCCGATCGACCCCCTCCAGCAGTACGTCCTCGCAAACCCCGGTGTCTCGGAGGAGAATATTGCGCGCATGGAAGCATACTGGGGCCTTAACGAGCCGCCTTTAGCCCGTTATGGGACGTGGATCAGCGCCATCCTTCACGGCGACCTCGGTATGTCAAAGACATTCAGGCGGCCCGTCGCGGAAATCATCGGTGTTCGCTTCGGGGCATCCCTCGCGCTCATGGCGGCGGCGTGGACGCTTACCGGTATCTTCGGCTTCGGGATGGGCTGCCTCATGGGGATGTTTCACGGCAGGCTGCTTGACCGCGTCGTCAAGCGGGTGTGCCTGGTCATGTGCGCGGTCCCGACGTTCTGGATAGGGCTCGTGTTCCTCATGGTGTTTTCCGCATGGCTGGGCTGGTTTCCTTTCGGCATGGCCGTTCCGGCGGGCGTTCCCGCGGATGAGGTAACGCTGTTGCAACGGCTGCATCACCTCGTGCTGCCCGCCCTTACGTTGAGCTTTCTTTCTTTTGCAAACGTAGCCCTCCACACGAGGGAAAAACTGGTTGACGTTCTGGAAAGCGACTATGTTCTGTTCGCCAAAGCCCGTGGCGAGAAACCCGCGAGTATTCTGCGCCGTCACGGCTTGCGTAACATCCTTATCCCGGTGGTAACCATGCAGTTCGGCTCGTTTAGCGAACTCTTTGGCGGCTCGGTAATCGCGGAAAACATTTTCTCATACCCGGGCCTCGGCGCGGCGGCGACCTCTTCGGCGGCAACCGACATACCGTTGTTTCTGGGCATCACGCTCTTTTCCACGCTGTTTGTGTTTGCGGGCAATATGACCGCCAACATACTCTACGGCATTATCAATCCGAAAATACGGGAAGGTTATCATTATCAATGAGTAATTCAAGTGATTCTCTTGCATCCCGCGCGCCCATCCCCAAGCCCAAACGCTCAGGTCGTCTTAACCCCTTCGATCGACCCAAGCGCCCCCGACCCCGCCTCAACCGGCGGGTGAAGACGGGGATCATCGCCGGATTTGTTTTTGCGCTGCTCCTTGCGATCAATATCGCGGGGACGCTCATCAGCGATGCCCTGATTCAGGCGGACTTCTCACAGAAGGCCCTGCCGCCCTCGGCGGCGCATCCCTTTGGTACGGATTTG
Organism: Spirochaetaceae bacterium; assembly: GCA_031269165.1. Classification (GTDB taxonomy): domain Bacteria; phylum Spirochaetota; class Spirochaetia; order Treponematales; family Breznakiellaceae; genus JAIRNN01. Next base: position 3,065 of record JAISZQ010000151.1, on the reverse strand, counting down.
CTGGGGAGGGATATGTTTGCCCGTACCATCAAGGGCCTTTCCTTGAGCCTCTATGTCGGCATCGTCGCCTCGTCGGTTTCGGCCGTTATCGCCCTGATGGTGGGTATGGTTGCGGCCCTCGGCAAAACGTGGGTCGACCATGCCGTCAACTGGATTATCGACCTGACCATGAGTATTCCCCACACGGTACTGCTCATTCTGATTTCCATCGCGCTCGGACGGGGGCTTAAAGGGCTCTTGGTCGGCATCGCGGTGACCCACTGGACGGGGCTTGCGCGGATTATCCGGGGGGAAGCGCTCGAGGCGCGCGCGCACCATTTTATCAGCGTGTCCCGCAGTCTGGGACATTCCACCTTTTGGATCATGACGCGGCATATTCTGCCCCACGTGGTGCCCCAGTTTTTCATCGGCCTTGTCCTGATGTTCCCCCATGCCATCATGCACGAGTCGGGCCTCACCTTCCTCGGCTTCGGCCTCCCGCCCGAACAACCGGCCATCGGCATAATCCTCGCGGAAGCGATGCGCTACCTCTCAGGCGGTATGTGGTGGCAGGCGTTTTTCCCCGGCCTTGCCCTCGTGGTCATGGTGCTCTTAATCGACAAACTGGGCGAATGCCTTAAAACGCTGCTTGACCCATACCGCGCCCAAGAGTAGGAGTGATGATGAAACAAGCGGCATTGTTACACATTGACGATCTTAGCGTGTCGTTCCGTATGTATGACACGGCGCTCGAACAGCGCGACCTCACGGTCATTTCAAACTTGAGTCTGGACGTGTTCCCCGGCGAGATTGTGGCGGTGGCTGGTTCCAGCGGATCGGGGAAGAGTCTTTTGGCCCATGCGGTGATGGGGCTTTTACCGCCCAACGCTTCGCTTTCAGGCACGATGCGGTATAAGGGCGAGACGCTCACGGCCCAGCGGCAGGAAACCCTGCGGGGACATGAGATTGCCCTCGTTCCCCAGTCGGTTACCTTTCTTGACCCGCTCATGGTTGTGGGCTCGCAGGTTGCGGGCGAGGAAAAACGGGGTAAGGAGCAGAAAGAGATTTTCAGCCGCCTGGGACTCGCACCGGAAACGGCACGGTACTATCCCTTCCAGCTTTCAGGCGGCATGGCCCGGCGTGTGCTGGCATCTACCGCGATGATTTCAGGCGCCCCGTTGATCATCGCGGACGAGCCGACTCCCGGCATGGACGGGCCTTCAGCCCTTGAAGCCTTGCGGTGCTTTCGGGCGCTTGCGGATAAGGGTAAGAGCGTCATCCTCATCACCCATGACCTTGATATTGCCGTGGGCATCGCCGACCGCCTCGCCGTGTTTTATGCGGGAACCACGCTTGAAACGGCGCGGGCCGGGGATTTTGCCGCCGGCGTGGAAGCGTTACGCCACCCGTATAGCAAAGCGTTGTGGGAGGCCCTGCCGCAGAACGGGTTTAAGCCGATTCCGGGCTTTCAGCCTTATGCGGGAGAACTGCCTTCGGGCTGCCTCTTTGCCCCGCGCTGTGCCGGAAGAACGGCCGAATGTGAAGCCGCCGTCCCGTCCATGCGGGAGTTGCGCGGCGGAACGGTGAGGTGTATTCATGCCGCTTGAAGCGCGAAAGGTCGGTTTTCGTTACGGGGACCGGTGGCTTTTTCGGAACGTGGATTTCCGCCTCGAAGAGGGTATGCGGGTGGGCCTTGTGTCGCCCAGCGGGTCCGGCAAGTCAACGCTGGCCAAGATACTCGCCGGTCATCTCAAAGCGACGGAAGGTGTTGTGCTGGCAGACGGCAAGCCGCTTCCCCGGCGCGGCGTATCTCCCGTACAACTCATTTACCAACACCCCGAAGAAGCGGTTAATCCGCGCTGGCGCATGAAGCAGGTGCTTGCCGAAGCCGGAATAGAGGGCCCCGCAATGTCCGTGATCGAGCGCATGGGCATAGAATGCATGGGTATAGAGCGCATGGGTATAGAACCAAAGTGGCTCGAACGCTTTCCCCGCGAACTTTCAGGCGGAGAATTACAACGCTTCTGCATAGCCCGCTCGCTTTGCGCCGGAACGCGGTTTCTGCTGGCCGACGAGATAACCGCCATGCTTGACGTTATCACCCAGGCGCAAATAGGAGAACTGATCCTGCGGGAAGCCGCCCGCCGCCGCCTCGGTCTCTTCGTCATTACGCACAACGAGGCGCTTGCCCAGAGGCTCTGCACCCGCATCGTCCGCCTCGAAGACCTCTCGGGAAACCGCTAAGAGCCCGTGGGGTTGGGCGGGCGTCATTGCGAGCGCAGCGAAGCAATCCAGAGAGAACGCCTCCCGCCTGGATTGCTTCGCCGCTTCGCGGCTCGCAATGACGACCCTGCCACGAACCGCGCGAACCAACACGAACAACCCGTCATTGCGAGCGCAGCGAAGCAATCCAGAGAGAACGCCCCTCGTCTGGATTGCTTCGCCGCTTCGCGGCTCGCAATGACGACCCTGCCACGAACCGCGCGAACCAACACGAACGCCCTCCGTCATTGCGAGCGAAGCGAAGCAATCCAGTGTGAGGGCCTTCCCCGACTGGATTGCTTCGTCGCTTTGCGCCTCGCAATGACGACCCTGCCACGAACCTGCACGCACTTCGTGCGAACGGAAAAACCACCCCCCTTGACAAACTTTTTCGTGTGTGGTATGCTTTTACCCATGCTTGCCCGGCAAGCAGTGCCGGGGTATATCAGAAAGGCTGGTTATGCGAAAAATGGTGTTGTCTGTGGTGAATCTATTCCTCGTGACCCCCCTCCTTACCGCGGGTTCCCCCCCACGAGGGCGTTTTAGACCCTTATTCACCTCTTTCTGTTCCCTCTTTCACGCTTTTTCTCGGCATTCCGGGGCTTCTCGCCCCAAAATCATATACAAGGAGGCCTCTCATGGCTTTAGATTTCAAGGTTAAGGACATAATCCACAAGATTATGGCGTGGTTTGTACCGGCGTATCTTCCCGAGGCGAAGAAGCCGTACTATCTCAGATCGGCGTTTATGCCCCCGCTGGACATTCACGAGATCGCCAGCAAGGCGGAGGTCTACAACATTGAGACCGACCCCCGGGTCATCGAG
>JAISZQ010000047.1 GCA_031269165.1 Spirochaetaceae bacterium | reverse complement strand
CCCAGAAAAAGGGGGATCGGCAATTTGCCGCGTCTCCCCCTCGCTCCGGCCAAGCTCAAACCATTGCGGGGCATACCCCGCAATGGTTTGAGCCGTCCTCCGCTACCCCCTCTGCGGGGACAAAACCATGCGGTGCATGGTTTTGTGGGCGTATCCCAAGCGTCCACGGACGGACGCACTACTGAGTACGCCCCGACCGGAAACCCGAAGCAGGACGTTGAGGGTTGTAGGTCCACCCCCGCAACGCCCCCCGTCTCAACTTTCAGTCGTGGAGTTTCGGAACAAGCGGGGCAAAGCCCCGCCCGAAACTCCAGAAGCGGGCCAAGCCCGCGACCGAATCACAGCGGAGGCGGACATCCTGCGGGGTTATTGAACAGGCTCTCATGCTGGGTCTGGGGACAGGCTCATCTCAATGTATGCAACGCCTGAGCAATGACTTGATCCATGTCGTAATAGCGGTAGGTTCCCAGCCGTCCGCGGAACACAACGTCTTTTTCCGCGCGGGCAAGGGCCTCGTATTCCCGGTATAAAGCGTTGTTTTTTTCGTTTTCCAACGGGTAGTACGGTTCCATGCCCGGTTTCCATTCATCACTGTATTCACGGCTGATAACGGTTTTTGCCTGGGTGCCAAACGCAAAATGTTTGTGTTCGATGATCCGTATGCAGGGTGTTTCCCTATCGGTGTAATTTACGACGGCGTTGCCCTGAAAGTTGCCTGAGTCCAACACCTGAATGTCAAACCGCGTGTGCCGGTATTCAAGCGGCCCCCGGCAATAGTCGAAGTATGCGTCAATGGGTCCGGTATAAATGACCCGGTCTGCCAGCCGCCTGTTGCTTTCCTTTTCAGTGAGGTAGTCGGTGTTGAGTTTGAGCTCGGCGCCCTCAATCATGCGTTCAACCATCGCGGTGTAGCCGTCTGTCGGAATGCCCTGGTAAACGGCGTTGAAATAATTGTTGTCGTAGGTGAAGCGTAGCGGAAGGCGTTTGATGATGGAAGGTGGAAGCGCGGCGCAAGGGCGGCCCCACTGCTTTTCGGTGTAGCCGCGAATCAGTTTTTCGTATATATCGCGTCCTACCATGTTCAGTGCCGCCTGTTCAAGGTTTTCGGGATTTGGCGTGTAACAGTCTTTGCGCTGCCGCTCGATTTCCGCGCGGGCGTCTTCGGGCGTAACGCAGCCCCACATCTTGTTGAACGTATTCATGTTAAAGGGCAGGTTGTAAATCTCGCCTTTGTAGTTGGCAATCGGGCTGTTGATGTAATGGTTGAATCCGGCAAACCGGCGCACATAATCCCATACCGTCTTGTTATTCGTGTGAAAGATATGAGCGCCGTATTGATGTACGTGAATGCCTTCTATTTCTTTGGTGTATGCGTTGCCCGCTATGTGATTCCGCTTTTCCAGAATGAGGCATTTCTTCCCGGCGGCCGTTGCCTGTTGCGCGAAGGTTGCGCCGGAAAGCCCGCTGCCCACAACGAGATAATCATAGCGGGGCATTAGTTAAATCCAATTATCCGCTGGGACAGAGTATACACGGAGACCGAAACGCTGCGTCCGGTTGGTCCGGGCAGATTGACTAGCCGGCCCAGAAATCCATAGCGGAGCCGGAAATGCAAACGCCTGTTATAGTTTCTGATAAAGTCCCATAACGATTTCTTTTTTTGCAAATTGCCGTCTCCCCCGGCACGTATAAGCATTATCGAGGAAACCATCGTTACGATTTCCAGATAACTGAGCAGATAGTTCCGATGGCGTTTGTTGCGCACCGTATCCAAGTCAAGGGACGTGACCATCATGCGGTTTACCAAAAGTTGCTGGTCTATCATTCTGATCATCGATTCTTCGTTTACCGACTGGCCTTCGCGCCCGATATAATAATGGTAAAAATCAACGTCCAGATAAAACAGGGTCCTTACGTTTTTTAGGGGGATATAGGCGTAGAGGTTATCGACATAGAACGTATGCCGGGGCAGTTCCATGCCGCTTTCGCGCAGAACGGCCGCCCGGTAAATAATGGAATGCATGAGGAGGTACTGCCCTTTGCGGAACTGTCCGGTTTCATTCCAGCCAAAGACGCGCCCTTGGGGAAAAACATTGGCGTACCGTATCGCCGTCTTGCGTTCCTTGCCCTGTTTCTCGTAGACAAAATTGCATATCACCATGTCGGGCGCGCCGGGCGTATCAGTCTCGATAAAAGACGTAAAAAGCGTAAGAGTTTCCCGCACTTTGGCGTAGGAAGCGGCGTCAACCCAGTCATCGCTGTCTACCACCTTGATAAACGCGCCGGTACTGTGCGTGATGCCGGTCATTACCGCTGCGCCGTGGCCGCCGTTTTCCTGATGAATGACGCGGACAATGCCGGGATGCCGTTTTTGGTATTCCTCCGCAATGGCACCGGTTTGATCGGTGGAACCGTCGTTGACAATGAGTATTTCCACACCGCCGCGCGTGTTACCGGACAGCGCACCGTCCGGCAACAGCGAATCAACACAGCGGCGGATGTAGTCCTGCGAGTTGTAGCAGGGAACAATAACCGACAATGCTTTCATAGAATTTTAATGCGGCTTTGTCCCCTTTGCCAGAGCCAGTTTTTGCGCGGTCTTTCGGGCCGCCTTTCCCTTTCTGACCCATGCGGCTGCCAAATGCCCGATGCCCTTCAAAGCGCGTCCGTTAAAGATTTCCAACATCGCGTCTACCATAACCATATCCACCGCCCCGCCCATCATCTTGGCAATACCTCGGAAGGGCATATTGAAAATAAAAAGCATATTCAAATCCGGTCTGCCGTCTTTGCCGATGCGGTCTTTGCCGGAAGCGACGACCTTGTAGACAAGCCGCCCTATCCAGCCTCTCGCGTAAAAGAGTTGGGAGAAGGTATCGTTTCTTTCAAGCGGCTTTGAGCGGTCCCACTTCGCCTGCGGTAACGGGCGGCCAAGCAGCGTTTCAAACTCTTTGTCGCTTACGTTGTTTATCGTGGCCGCGTAGTAGGAAGGCAGCGTCTCAGGCGAATAAGGCGGCGCGGCTGTGCTGCCTGAAACCCGGATCTCCGTTTCCAGCCTGATGTCCTGCGCCGAAGCGCCCGCCTCGATACGGTACACGCCCGTTTCGGTTTCAAAGCGGCCCGTAACGGCGTTGAAATAACGGAAGGCTTTTTCGTCAAGCGGCAGGGTAACCGTCTTACTTTCACCGGCTTCGAGATACACCTTGGTAAATGCCTTTAATTCGCGGCGCGGGCGGAAAAGGCGGCTGTCTTTGGCGGATACGTAAACTTGCGCTATTTCCGCGCCGGCGCGGCCGCCGGTATTGGTCAGCGTAAAGGTTACCGATTTTTCGTCCGCGCTTAAATCCGCATAGGCGAATGTCGTGTAACTAAGGCCGTAGCCAAAGGGGAAGCGGACGGGGATATGTACCGTATCATAATAACGGTAGCCAACAAAGAGGCTTTCCCGGTATTCCGATGTCCTTTCCTTGCCCGGATAGTAGTTATATGACGGCACATCCTCATAGACAAGGGGCCATGTTTCCGCGAGTTTCCCCGACGGGTTGACCGCGCCCGTTAAGGCGTCAACCATTGCCCCGGCTCCCGCCTGCCCACCGAGGTACCCGTGAATCAAGGCTTTGCACCGGCCAAGCCAGGGCGTTTCAACAGCCGCCCCGCCCGACAGGACCACCACGACGCGGGGGTTTGCCGCGCTCACCGCTTCGAGTGCCGCCGCCTGATTTTCACGAAGGCGCAAATGCTCGCGGTCCATGCCTTCGGATTCAAGGAGCTCGTCCAACCCCAGATACAGCAGCACAACGTCCGCCTGTTTCGCCAGTTCCACCGCCGCCGCAAGCAATGCCTTATCATCGCCGCCGTTCCGCTTAAACGCGCCCGCATATCCGGTGATCTCAAGGCCGCTCTTTTTCAGGTGGTCCAGCGGCACATCAACCCGTGTGGGATTGACCACACTGGAACCCGCGCCCTGATAACGGGGCGTTTCGGCAAAGCAGCCCAGCACCGCCGTTTTGGTACCGGCCTTGAGCGGAAGAATGCCGTCTTCGTTCTTTAACAGCACGATGGAAGCCGCCGCCGCTTTCCGGGCGAAAGCGTGATGCGCGTCCGCGTCAAAGTTTTCCGTGGGTTCAACCGTAGGGGCAAGAAGAGCAAGCACCCGCAGGTATTCCCCGACCCGCTGGTCGAGAAGCGATTCGCTTATCCGGCCTTCTTCCACCGCCCGCACGATTTCACGGTCGCTGTCCCCGTTGGTGGCGGGCATTTCCAGATGGTTGCCCATCACAAGACCCTGTACCCGGTCGTTGCTGCCGCCCCAGTCGGTAACCACCATGCCGTTATAGCCCCATTCCTCCGCCAGAATCTCCCGCAAAAGATGGCGGTTCTCGTTGGTATAGGTCCCGTTCAGCCTGTTGTAAGAGGTCATGAGGAAAAGGGGCTTGCCTTCGCTGACCGCGATTTCAAAGCCGGTAAGGTAAAGCTCCCGCAGGGCGCGTTCGTCCACGAGCGAATCGTTGTGCATTCGGCGCAGTTCCTGGCTGTTTGCCGCGAAGTGCTTGGGACAAGCGGCGATGCCTTTTGACTGTATGCCCCGGATATAGGCCGCCGCCAGTTTGCCCGAAAGGTACGGGTCTTCGGAGAAGTATTCAAAGTTGCGCCCGCACAGGGGATTGCGCTTGATGTTAAGGCCGGGGCCAAGCAGAATACTTACCCCCTGGGCGCGGGCCTCGACACCCAGATAACGCCCCAGTTCCTCGCCCAGCGCGGTATCCCACGAATTGGCGACCGTCGCCGCCGTTGGATAGCAGGTGGCCGGCATACTGGGGTTAAGCCCCATTTGATCCGCCGCGCCGATCTGTTTCCGCAAACCGTGGGGCCCGTCGGACAGGAAGAGGGACGGAATCCCCAGCCGCCCAACTTCTTTGGTGATGAAATACCCCTTGCCGGAGAGCAGGGAGGCCTTTTCCTCCAGAGTCAGTTCTTTGAGTAAACCCGGTAAATCCTGTGTGTTCATGTGCTTTCTTGCTCCTCTATTGTATCATTTTGACGCGAAGTTTCCAGTGCGCCCGGAAACAGCACGTTCAATTCAAACCAGTTGTTTGCCGTTTTCACGGTAACATAGCCGCCGTATTTCTCGGCGGAATAACGGATGCTTTTAAGGCCGTAGCCGTGAAAGGCCGTGTCCGTCTTGGTTGTTATCGGTAGCCCGCCTTCACCTCCGTCAAAAAGAACCGCCCCTTCGTAGTAGTTTTCAAAGCGCATCATGATCATGCCGTTCCGTGAAAAAACGGCGATATGGATAAGCCGCTTTTCCTGTTCCGTTATCCGCATCACGCTCTCTATCGCGTTATCAAGCGCGTTCCCAAAGATCGTACACAGATCCATAACGTCCAGAAAACCCAGCAACGCCCCGTCCGCGACACAGGTCATGTCTATGCCGTGCTTGACGCAGTAGAGGCTTTTTCCGGTGAGCACCGTGTCGAGTACCGCGTGCCCGGTCTTGTTCAACGCCTCGTGCCGCTTGATCTCGTTTTCCATGTCGGCAAGATAGGACAGACGCTTTTCGCTGTTGTTCTCGGCACGCAACGCCGCTATCTGGTGTTTGAGGTCGTGGTACCTGCGGTTGATCAGTTCGATGCTGTCCCGCGAAATCTTGTACTGTTCGTACTGAGATTGAAAGATATGCTGTATCGCGTCCAGTTCAAACTTGAGATACAACTCGCTTATCTGTACATGATAGGCATGGAGAATGACGATGCCGCAGAGATCAACGAGGGTTCTTATATTGAAGATTTCCGACACAAACCGGCTGCTGAACGGGGTATCGACACGGACAAAACTGAGATTGCTTAACGCGAAAACCGATACGCCTATTGCCAAAGCGGGCCACAACTCGTGCCAGTGGATGCTGATATGCGCGTCCCGTCCGGTATACCGCCGCTCCATGCGGTACACCCCGCCAAAGACCGCCGCGTAAATCACTGCCAGCAGCACGGGGTCAAGCCAGGGGTATTGAGAGCCTGTGTTCCGCGCAAGGTAAAAGCACAACTGCCACAGAAACGAAGCGGCAAATTCGGCAAGGATAAAGGCGCGTATACAACGGTAACCCGCCCTTAGCGGGGATGTTTCGCAACAGAGCAGAATAACAAGGTACATCAACGCCGCCGCGAGCACCATTCCCGGAATCCAGAGGAGGACGGGCAGGGTTCCCGCGATATGGTGCCAGAGAATCTGGACGGCCAGCGCAAGGGCCAGCACGACCACGAGGCGCGGCTGAGAAACACGCTTCTTGCCGGCCGCGATGTACACGAGGCACGCCGCCCATTCCGCCAGGGCGGTATAGAGACGGGGAATATCCGGTATGATCTCAGCGTTCACTTCGACGTTCACTGGGTCCCGCCTCCTATGTAATTGGTCAGTGCCTCGAGGAAGCCGTTTTTCCGTGAGCGGCTCAAGAGGAGTTTCTTCCCGTGGACGAGCGCGCACCCGTCCACCACCCCGTTCACATGTTCAAGGTTGATGATATAGCCGTAGTTCCCCCGGTAGAAATGGAACGGCGCAAGTTGCGCTTCTATATCTTTCATTTTCCCCGCCGTCTTGTATTCTCTCTGTTTGGTGTGCACAAACATGTTATGCCCCCAGCTTTCAATATAGCATATATCCGCAACGTCCAGTTTGTGCAGACCGCCCTTTACCGAGATGGTCAGAAAGCGTTTGGTTTTTTGCTTTATCCGCGCAATCGCCCGTTCCAGTTTCTGCGAAAACGCAAAATACGAGACCGGCTTTAACACATAGTCAAGCGCCTCCACCGCGTAGCCTTTTATGGCGTACTGGGGCAGGTTGGTAATAAAGAGCAGCACCACTTCGGGGTCAACATCCCGTATCATCTCGGCGGCGCTGATACCGTCCATGAAAGGCATCTTCACGTCAAGCAGGATGATGTCGTAGACAGGCCGGTAGTTGGCGGTGATGCCGTCGCCGTCGGTGAAGGTCTTTATATCGAAGGAGAGCCCCTTTTCGCGCCGGTATCTTTCCAGATACGCTTTCAGCGTGTCGAGCGAGTCTTCTTCATCGTCCACCACGGCGATACGGATCACGTTACGCGCCCTTTGCCGCCGGTTCCGGCTTGTTTTTGAAGATGACCTTGAAGATCGGGAAAAACACCCAGAATGAAATCGCGGAGTTGATGATCATCGTTACGATGTCGGCCGCTTTTTCGCCCGCGCCCCCCGCCGTGCCCATGAAAAACCGATAGAGCGGTGCTTTGTAGAGGCCCTGCAAGGCGGCGGCGGCCAGCGTGATAACCACGTAGGCGATAACATACCAGAACGCCGCCTTCAGGATAGAGCCGTTTGCCTTGAAGGTGATGGTGCGCTGGGCAAAGAAATTGATGACCTGCGCTATTGCCAGCGTGATTTGTACCGCCAGAAAATACGCGAGCCCTCCGCATGAACCGTCCGGGGCGACCGGTCCCGCCGCATAACTAAAGATGTAATACCGGGAACCGTCCAGATTCGCGCCGACGGGCAGGACCTGAAACGGCACCGCTTCCAGAGGCGATCCGGCAAACAGCATACGCAACGCGGGCATCATAATCAACTGGAGAACCGTTACCCCGTTTGACAGGATAAAGAAAACCAGAAACTGCGCCACGGTGGGGTGTTTCCCCTTAAAACGAATCCATATATCTTTGACCATTTTCTCATGTCTCCTATAGTAAACGGCAGGGCGGTCTTTGACAACGCCCGCTCTTGAACTTTACAAATCACACGCCGTCCATTGCGAGCGGGCTTCGCCGCTTCGCGCCTCGTAATGACGATGCCCTCTGTCATTGCGAGCGGGCCGCTCGTAAGAGCGGGCGAAGCAATCCAGTGCAAGGGCCTCCCCCGTCTGGATTGCTTCGGGCTATGCCCTCGCAATGACGATGCCCCGTGTCATTGCGAGCAGGCCGCTCGTAAGAGCGGGCGAAGCAATCCAGGGTGACGGCACCCTCCGTCTGGATTGCTTCGGGCTATGCCCTCGCAATGACGATGTCCCCTGTCATTGCGAGCGGAGCGAAGCAATCTAGGGTGAAGGCCTCCCCGTCTGGATTGCTTCGGGCTCCGCCCTCGCAATGACGACACCCCCCTGTCATTACGAGCGAAGCGAAGCAATCCAGGGTGAAGGCCTCCCCGTCTGGATTGCTTCGGGCTATGCCCTCGCAATGACGACCGTGCTTAGGAACCGATGGGTTCCTCGCCTAGCGCGGGATCCCGATATCGCTTGCATCGGGGTCCCGATATCGCCTAGCGCGGGGTCCCGCTCTCGCCTAGCGCGGGATCCCGCTCTCGCCTAGCGCGGGATCCCGCTCTCGCCTAGCGCGGGGTCCCGCTCTCGCCTAGCGCGGGGTCCCGATATCGCTTGCATCGGGGTCCCGATGTCGCTTGCATCGGGATCCCGATGTCGCTTGCATCGGGATCCCGATATCGCTTGCATCGGGATCCCGATATCGCTTGCATCGGGGTCCCGATATCGCTTGCATCGGGGTCCCGATATCGCTTAGATCGGGGTCCCGATTTTTATCCTTCTTGGGTCAGGCGTATTCCTGCGGAACCAAAAAGCCTTCTATACTTTCTGATCTTGAAGACGACCAGCAGTACGAGGAGCGCGGCGATGAGGATGTCGACGCCCCAGGCTATCAGCATCCAGGGCTGTGTGCTGCTGCCGGACAGCGAAGCCAGGGGGCCGCCCCGGAACACTCTGCCGCCCACTTCCTGCAACATACTCTCGCGCTGGTCGATGGAATACATCGCGTTGCTGTTGGCTACGGTGTAGAGAATGTTCTTGCTGGAGTTCCTCATGTGAACCCTACCGGTCGGCGTCGTGCTCTCGTCAAGCGTGGCGCCGTCCGTTCCCAGGGTGGAGAGCATCATGTCTGTGCCGGTGTAGATGGCCTGGTCAGCGTCCATATATCCATACCCGCCGAAATAATCGGTGAGTACCATGCCCCGGAAGCCCCATTCGCCGCGTAACACGGTGGTCAACAGTTCGGGGCAGCCGCCGGCCCATGTGCCGCCGATGAAGTTGAAGGAGGACATGACGGCGGCCGCGCCGCCTTCTTTGACGCTCAGTTCAAAGGGTTTGAGGTATATCTCCCGAATCGTTTGCTCGGTTGCCCAAGTACATACCTTATCAATGCGGTTTGTTTCCTGGTCGTTCAGGGCAAAGTGTTTGATATACCCATACACTCCCTTGCTTTTCGCGCCCGCCGTTTCCGCTGCGGCCATTTTGCCGGAGAGGAAGCCGTCTTCGGAAAAGTATTCAAAGTTGCGGCCCGCAAAGGCGTTGCGGTGCGTGTTCATCGCGGGAGCGTACCAGCCCTGAACGCCCATCTCCAGCGCCTCGTTGCCGACCATCGTCCCCCGCGCATTGGCAAGAGTCGTGTCCCATGTAGAGGCGACCACCACGGCGGTGGGAAACGCGCCGCCTTTGTAAGAACTGCTCATGAACGTGCTCAATCCCTGGGGGCCGTCAATATCAATAGTGGCCGGCTTGTCTATCGAACGGACCGGCTTGGTCTGATACCCGCCCAGAGAAATCAAGGTGTTCATTTCCTCGATGGTAAGCTGGTCCAGCAGAGCGTCCCACGCGGGGTCATCGTAGGATTTCCCCACCATGTCGGCGAGCTTCAGATTGCCCTTTACGCCAGCCTTCGGTGTCTGGTCATTCGGGTTCTGGATAAGTTGCACCTTGATTGCCTCTTTTTCCCGTTCGGTCATTGCGCGGTCGGCGGCGGGGGCCGTCGCCTGAGCGTAGTTGGCAAAGTTGTTTGCGCGGGAAAGATAGGGGATGTCGTTTTCGGCAAAGGCGAAAACCCGCGCCGCTTCGGTCATGTCGCTTGAACGTTTGCCATTACCGCTATAGACGACGGGGTTTTCAACCCGGTAGACCGCGCGCGCGATAACTTCATGGGCGTTCCGCATGAGTTTGATCTCGTAGTCGCCCGCTTCGAGGACATACGCGCCCGCGCCGGCGGCGTCAAACGAGGCGAGGTCTTCTTCTTTGAAGGTCAGCGTGATGGTCTGGGCCGCGCCGGGCTGGAGCGTCCCGGTCTTCCCAAAGGCGGTGAGCACCACGTGGGCTTTTTCGATGCCGCCTTCATGGTAGGGCGCGGTGTGGTAGAGTTGGACGACTTCCTTCCCCGCAACGCCGCCTGTGTTGGTAACGGTTACGTCCACGCTCAGCGTGTTCCCGCTCTTTCTGATTGTTCCCAGTTGCTGGTCGAACGCGGTGTACGAAAGGCCATACCCGAAGGGGTATTGAACGGCGGCGCGGTACCCCGCTTCGTTGTTCAAATAGAAGGTTTCGTAGAACCGATAGCCCATGTAGATGCCTTCGACGTAGTTTACAAAGTGATACCCGCCCTCGTCGGTATACGCGAAGTCGCCGAAATTGCCGTAGGTGGGGTCTTGGGTCAAGTCGGCAAGCCATGTGTCCGCTGTCCGGCCCGAGGGGTTCGCCTTTCCCGCGAGAATGTTGCCCACTGCCTTAAAGCCGCTCTCGCCGGGGCCGCCTATCCAGACGACGGAGTCTGCCCCGTACTCGTCAACCCAGCGTGTTTCAAAGACATTGTTCCCGTTTATCAAAACGACCACGTTGTCAAACTCTTTGGTAACCCGCTCGACCATAGCCCGCTCACGGACGCTTAACTCAAGATAATGCCGGTTCGGGTCAACATCGTCTGTATACTCGGTAAAGCGGTTTCCTTCATTATTACTGGGAACATTTGGCAGCCCTTTGGGAAGGTCGGCCCCTTCGCCGCCGGAACGCGCAATATAGATGATGGCGGTATTGGAGAACTGTTTCGCGTTGGCAAAGATACCCGCCGCATCATAGTCCCCCATCGTTGGCTCGGGGACCGTCCAGTCCTGCGCCCACATACCAACAGTAGGTCTTGCGGCGCGGAACTTCCGGTAGAAGTCAACGAGGGTCTGGTTATACTCAATGCCGGCGGCGGCAAGGCCCCCAAAGAAATCGGTCGCCTGAGAAACATCGACGCCCCCCGAACCGGTTCCGCCGTACACCGGATTGGTGGAAGACCAGCCGAATACGTTCACCCGCGTTCTTTCGCCCGACAGGGGCAACACGCCGCCCTCGTTCTTCAAGAGGACGATGCCCCCTTCCGCTATCGCCTCGGTCAGATTGGCGGACGCCCGGACAACCGCCTCGCTCCGCTCGACCTTTGGCTGGAAGAAGTTGGTCAACACCGTTTGGAACAATCCAAACATCAGAATGTTTACGACCAGCGCAACCACGGCAATCCCGCCGATGATAACGCCCCATTTGACCTTGTACCCTTTCTGGGTCACTTTCTTGCTCATACATTTCTCCTATTAAACGTTTACGTGTTTTGAGCCTTATCGCTCATCTATAAAGGAGAATACCACGGTTTTGCCGCCCCGGTTTTTCCCCCGCATACATTGCGCGGATTTTGGCATAAGTTGCAGGGGAACCGCGGAGGGCGCGGAGGGATGCGGATTGGCGCGGATAAAAAGGTCCGCGAATGAACGCGAATGAATGCGGATAGGCGCGGCGAGCCACTCGTCATTGCGAGGGCGTAGCCCGAAGCAATCTAGGGTGAAGGCATCCCCCGTCTGGATTGCTTCGCCGCTTCGCGCCTCGCAATGACAGGGGAACCGCGGATTGCGCGGATGGATGCGGATAGGCGCTGATGGGTATGTATTATTCGTATTTATTCGCGCCATTCGCGGACCAAAATTCTTAAGTTGTTGACAACGGGGGATGTCTCCCGTCATTGCGAGGGCGCGGCAACATAGTTGCCGTTAGCAATTTGCCGTTGCCGAAGCAATCCAGAAGGCAACGCGAAATGTTTACCCGCATTCCCCGTCTGGATTGCTTCGCCGCTTCGCGGCTCGCAATGACGGCCTTATCCTTTTGTCCAACGCCTTCCCATTGACAATTTGTCTTATAAACAATACAACTGGCTTGGCGGTCTTTGCGGCGGGGATAAGTCCACGCAAAAACGGGATATTGAAAAGGCTAGAGAAATGGCGGAGGTGCGGTAAATGCTGAAGACAAAGAGATTTGACATTGTTGACTACCTGAAGACCGAGAAGGACATTGAGGAATACCTTAATGCGGTGCTTGAAGAGAAAGACTATGCTTTCCTTCCGGTCGCGCTTGCGGACATAGCGCGGGCGCGAAAAGCGTTTTCCTATACACCTCCCCCGTTCCCGTCTATCGAGGAACTGAAGGCGGAGGCCAGACAAAAGACGGCGGAACGGCTTGCCGAATGGGAGAAAACGGGCGTTGACCCGCTTGCGAAGTATGCCGGTTGTCTGAAAGGCGTGTATCCCGAAGACGCCGTTCAGTACCAGCGGGAGTTGCGCGATGAATGGCCCGATTAACCGTTTTTCGTCCGCGAATGAACGCGAATGAATCCGAATAAGTGCGGCGAGCCCTCCGTCATTGCGAGGGCGCGGCAATTTGCCGTTGCCGAAGCAATCCAGACAGAAAAGGCCCTCACGCTGGATTGCTTCGCTTCGCTCGCAATGACGGAACCACGAATGAATGTGGATAGCACAATGACAGGGAACCGCGGATTAACACGGATCGAGCGGGGTATAATCCGTGAAAATCCGCGGACCTTTCTTTTCTTTTTACTTAAGTTGTTGACAGGGAACCGCAGACTACGCCTGATGGCGATGCGGATTAAAATGAACTACGAACCACAAGGGATAGAAAATCACGGCAAAAGGTCGGCAACCACCCGAACAAATGAGCCTGTTCGTGGTTTTTTCCTTCTTCCCTATTTTTTAGCCTCCAGCTCCTTTTCCTCGTCAAACCAGAATTTAACAAAGGAGCCATTCCCGCCTTTCGCGATATACTCATCAAAAAAAATCTGCCGAGACTTTCGCGGTATACTCTTATCCACAATAAGATTAGCCAAGAAATACAGCCGTTCATGCTTCCGCTGGCGGCGGGACTGCACTGCCGCATAGATGAAACTGGAAACCCCTATAACAATACCAAAAACCCCGGTAACAATGCCGACGAGAATGCCGATCTGTTCAATGGATGTTCCCATGCTTCGTCTCCTTCAAAAAAGTATCAAATAGTATACCATGAAAAATGAATAACGGGAAGCGCGCTTCGCGCCTCGACACGGCATTTTCAATTCTCCATTATCCATTCGCCCCAAGGTAGGACTGGGGCGTGTCCCGGCCGAATTGCCGTTGTCCGCTCAGACCCAGAAACCAACCGTTACCCGTGCGCGTGGCGCAACGGGTGTGTCGAACGTCCAGGGAGAATAGAGTTTAAAGTTGGGCGTGAAATACGTATCACCATCAATGAGCTTCGGGAATATACGCGATACGCCTATGCTGGGGGTAATGGTCAGATGGTTGGAAAGCCTAAGCTGGTATCCTACTTCCAGCAACGCGCCGACAGACACAAAGGTCGTGGTCGTATCGGGGTCTACGCTCGTCGCGTTGTAATACGCGAATACCACCGAGACCCCGAAAAAAAGCATATCCAGATACGTGTCGTGCGGAAAAGGAAAACAAAAAAGCGAGATGGGAAGGTCAGCCTCCAAGAACTCCGTCTGCGAATCGCTAAAGGCCGTTTCGCTGGTAAAACCAGACGAAAAAGACGGGTTAAAGCGCAACGCGACGGACGGAAGCATATTGAACTGGATGCCTATATCGAAAAAGAGGGAACGGTTATTATTTTCATCGAGGATACCGGAGAATATCCACATGAACGGATTCACATCCACGACGAAGCGGGCACGCTCCGGGTCAGCCTTTGCCGCAGTTTCAGTCTGTGTCTGCTGATTCTGTTGCGGCCCTTGCGCGGGCGCGGCGGGCGTCTGGGCGTTTACTTGCCCGCAAAGTGTCCCGCGTCCGGCGGCGGCTAAAAGAAGCATAACCAAGACATGCGTTCTCAATTTATAGAACAAACTTTCCCTTTTCATAAAACCTGCCTTCGTCCCCGTGGGCAAAAGACGATTCCTTATTGCCGTTTACGTTGACTCGTCCAGTATACCAACGCTATTTAGAGTTTGTCTATAAAGTCAGATTAATACCGACGTGCGAAATAGTGGAAGGGAACCCGAAAGACAGTGAATTGTTTAAGAGCCTGTTCCAAAACACGAGCGAGTTTTGACAGGCTGACGCCTTCGGCTCTTGCAGTTTTCAGGCTAAAGCCTTACAAAAACACAAATATAACAAAAAATTATAAATCATTTAATCTCCTGTTTATTGCTTTTCTTTTATGAACCTTCTATTGTCTGGGCATGAAAAGAAACAGACTGCTTTGCATAAGCCTTATTATCTTTTGTTTTGTCGAGGCTTGGGGGCAAGACCTGCCGCAAAGAACCCTGACCGTTGATGAGGCGGTGGCGATTGCGTTGGAAAGAAACTTGAGTCTGGAACGGAACGCCCTGGAACTTGCGGGGAAAAAGCGGACCGGCGACCGGGCATGGAACAGTCTGCTGCCCTCCGTGAGCGCCTCTGCGGGGATAAGTCATCCCAGCTCAATGACCGGACCGGTATCCCCGGAACAAAACGTCTGGACGCCGGGGGTTTCTCTGTCGGCATCAGTCAGCCTGTCAACCGCAATAATGGAAAACATAAAGAAGGCCCGCGCGGACTATGAGGCGGGTCTTTTGAGCGAAAAAATGGCCCGGCAGGAATTGGAATTGCAGGTGCGAAAACTTTTTTATCAAATCCTGCTGTTACAGGCTAATGTTGAACTGGCATCTCAAAGTCTCGCAAGCGCCCAGGCGCGGTATGAGGAAAGCGCCGCCCTTGCTAAAGTCGGGCAGGCTTCCCGGCTTGATGAACTGTCGGCGCGGGTGGATAGGGAAAACCAGCGGCCCAAGGTACGAAGCGCCGAGACCCTGTACGCCAATGCGCTGGATTCCTTTAAGGCGGTATTGGGGATTGAACAGGAAACTGCATTGCGGTTGCAGGGTAGTCTTGAATATTCAGGCGGTGGTGTTGCCGGTGAAGAAAGCCGGGGGGAATCCCTTGAAACGGCGGCGTTGCTCCAGGGGATAAAAACACTGGAAGCCCAGCGGAAAGCGGCGTGGCACGGGGCCTATATGCCAAGTCTGCGGCTTTCTTGGAATACCAACCCGCTTTACCGCAATGAAGCCTGGAATGATTCATCCGGTTCTTTTTCGATTAGTTTAGGGATAAACATAGACGGCTTTTTGCCCTGGTCTGCGGCAAAAACCCAGTTGGATACGCTTGACGACAGCATTCAATCTTCCCAATTACAACTGGCCGAATCGCTGCGAAACCGGGAAGACCGTATCAGGCAGTACGAACGGACGATAACCCAAACCACGGAAACGATAGAAGCCCTCGTTCTGAATGTGGAATTGGCGGAAAGCACCTACACAATGTACGAGGAAGCCTATCGGCAGGGGGCAGCGGATTACCAGAGTCTGCGGAACGCCGGGGACAGCCTGTCGCAGGCAAAATATCAGGTCTGGCAGGAATACTACAATCTTATCGCGGCGGTATTGGATTTAGAAAAAGAATTGAATACCGCGTTTACCTTTTAGGATTTATTTGGAGGCAATCTTGAAGAAATTGATACTGTTCATAATCGTGGCGGCGCTTGCGGCGGGCTTTGTTTTTATCCCGCAAAAACTGGCGGGCGGCAACACAGCGGTACCGGCGGGCGGGCCGGAAGGGCCGGGCGGATCGGGTGGCAGACCGGGAGGCCCGCAAACGCGGAACCAAAATACGGTCTTCGCGGTACGCACGGCTAATGCGGAAAGGCGGACCCTCGAGGCGTACATCGAAGTAAACGGCAACATCGTCAGCGAAAAGCAGGTGGCGGTAGTGCCCGATGTCGCGGGCAAACTGGTT
>JAISZQ010000045.1 GCA_031269165.1 Spirochaetaceae bacterium | reverse complement strand
CCCAGAAAAAGGGGGATCGGCAATTTGCCGCGTCTCCCCCTCGCTCCGGCCAAGCTCAAACCATTGCGGGGCATACCCCGCAATGGTTTGAGCCGTCCTCCGCTACCCCCTCTGCGGGGGTTCCACCCCCGCAACGCCCCCGAATCCCCGCGGAGGCTTACATCCTGCGGGGTTATTGAACAGGCTCTAACAGAACATCCAGCATTCAAAACACGACATTATCCATTTTCCATTCGCGCAACGCGCGCAACATTATCCATTTTCAATTTTCCATTATCCATTCGCGCTTTGCGCGTTATACCCCCCCCCCCTATACATATCTTGTCCATGATTGCAAGTGTTTTATCCATTCACGACGCGGAAAGCCGAGGTTATATTGAAAGCATGTTAAATAGCGAGTGTATTCTTGATTTGCGCCATATCTCGAAGATTTTCCCCGGCGTGAAGGCCCTGGACGACGTGCATTTTTCGCTCCGCAAAGGCGAGATTCACGCGCTGATGGGCGAAAACGGGGCGGGAAAGTCGACGTTTATCAAGATTATCACCGGGGTACACCAGCCGGACGGCGGGGAATTTCTGGTGGACGGCAAACCGGTCAATATTCGGGGGCCGCTGGACGCGCAGGCACTGGGAATCGCGGCGATTTACCAGCACGTTACCTGTTTCCCCGACATCAGCGTGATGGAAAACATCTTCATGGGCCACGAAAAGACGACCGCCCCGTTTAACCGCATCGACTGGAAGGCGATGTACCGGGATGCGAGCGCACTGCTCTCCCGCTTGGGGGCGAAGTTTGACGCGCGGGCCACGATGGGAACGCTTTCGGTTGCCCAGCAACAAATCGTCGAAATTGCGAAGGCGCTGTCCACCAACGCCCGCATCATCATCATGGACGAGCCGACCGCGCCGCTTTCCAACCGCGAGAGCGAAGACCTTTACAAGATCATCGAAAAACTGCGGGAAGAGGGCGTGTCGATCATCTTCATATCGCACCGTTTCGAGGATATGTACCGGCTCGCCGACCGCGTAACCGTCCTCCGAGACGGAAAGTATATCAACACCTGGGACATCGCCGACGTTGACAACAAGACCCTCGTTACCGCGATGGTGGGCCGCGAGATTGTCCAGTTCTTTCCCAAACGCGAGGCGCACATCGGCGAGGAAGTGTTTCGCGTAGAGGGCCTTTCCCGCATGGGGTTCTTTGCCGACGTGAGTTTCGCCGTCCGCAAGGGGGAAGTGCTCGCGCTTACCGGCTTGGTCGGGGCACGGCGCACCGAGGTTTGCGAGGCGATCTACGGGATCACGGCCTACGACGCGGGGACGATCACGATGAACGGAACGCCGCTTGACCACCCCTCGCCCGCCGAGGCGATTGAAGCGGGGATCGGCTACCTTCCCGAAGACCGCCTGAAAGAGGGCCTCGTACTCCGCTGGGAGATCGCCAAAAACATCAGCCTTCCCGTGCTGGAAAAGTGTTCCCGTTTCGGCTGGCTTGACGTGGAAAAAGAAAACAGCCTGGCGAAAGAATTGTCCGAAAAATTGAATGTCAAGGCGGTGAGCGTACAAGACCTCGTGTCGACCCTCTCAGGCGGCAACCAGCAGAAGGTCATCGTGGGAAAACTCCTCACCTCCGATATGAAGGTCATCATCCTCGACGAGCCGACGAAGGGTGTCGATGTCGGCGCAAAGACGGCGATCTATTCGATTATGAACGACCTTGCGGCGGCGGGTTACGGCGTGATCATGATCTCGTCCGAGATGCCCGAAGTGCTGGGCATGAGCGACCGTATCGTCGTGATGCGGGAAGGAACCGTCACCGCGACGATGGAAACAAAGAACGCCACGTCCGAAGATATTCTCAAGGCGGCGATGGAGGAATGGCTATGGGACTGACCGATAGACTTGCCAAAAAAGCGCGGGGCGCGGAAAGTGGCGCACAACACCGTGTTGAGCGCTTTCGGGAACTGGGCCTCGTTATCTTCATCATCGTGATTAGCGCCCTCGTCCAGGCCCGGAACAAGGAGTTTTTGACCGCGACCAACATCAACCAGTTGCTCACCAACACGGCGATCCTCGGTATCCTCTCGGTCGGCATGATGATGGTGTTGCTCACCGGAGGCATCGACCTCTCCATCGGCGCGACAATGGCGTTTTGCGGCATGGTAACGGCGTTGACCTGTTTTGCCCATCCGAGCACCCCGGCAATCGTCCTCGTGCTGGAAGGAATCCTCATCGGGGCGGGCTTTGGCCTCCTCATCGGCGTTCTCATAGCGCGGTTCTCGATACTGCCCATCATCGCCAGCCTCGGCCTCATGAACGTGATCCGGGGCCTCACCTACGTGGTGAGCAAAGGCTCGTGGGTGAGCGCCTACCAGATGAGCGACGCCTTCAAGGGCATGGCAACGGGCCGTTTCCTCGGCATAAACAACCTCATCGTGACCGCCGTCGTCATCTACATCATTTTCTTCTATTTTATCACCTATACGCGAACGGGACGGCGCATCTACGCGGTCGGCTCAAACGCCGAGGCCGCCGGAATCATCGGCCTCCCCCGGAAACGCATCGTGACGCTTGTCTACCTGCTGATGGGCGCGCTGGCCGGACTTGCCGGAGTCCTCTGGGTGGCAAAGTTCGCCTCGGCCCAGGGAGACACGGCGGTCGGTTACGAGATGAACGTCATCGCCGCCTGCGTCCTCGGCGGGGTGAGCGTGTCGGGCGGCCGGGGCAAGGTGTCCGGCCTCATCCTTGGCGTGATCCTCTTCGGGATGCTGGCAAACGCGCTGCCCCTCATCAACGTGTCCCCGTTCTGGCAACAGGCGATTCAGGGCGTCGTGATCCTTGCGGCAATCGTTACCAATGTGCTTATCAAGCGGAATAACGACCGGTCCGCCCTGCGCGCGCGGGCCATCGGTAAAACCGGTCAAATCGGTAAAACCGGTCAAACCGGTCAAAAGAGAGGCGCGTCATGAGTGAAAAAATGTTTTCGGAACAAACGACTAAACAAACGGCTATAGAACAAACGGCTCTCGAACGAACCCTGTCAACCGAAAAACCCTGGAGTTGGAAACAGTTCTTCTTCCAG
>JAISZQ010000024.1 GCA_031269165.1 Spirochaetaceae bacterium | reverse complement strand
GCAAAAGGGGGAACGCCTTCCCCCTCGCTACGGCCAACTCAAACCATCGCGGGGTATACCCCGCGATGGTTTGAGCCGTCCTCCGCTACCCCTTTCAACGGGGGTCAGACCCCCGTAACGCCCCCGGATCACAGCGGAGGCTTGCGTCTCGCAGGGTTTTTGAACAGGCTCTAAGAGCCTGTTCAATATTTTTTCAGCAACAGGATTATAGACGCAAGAACCGTCATTGGGAACGTGTTGCGGGTTCGTATGCGACCGCTCGCCACGCAAAGGCACGCGGGGCTCGTGTCCCGACATGATTGCAACTGCGGATAAAAAAACTATCCGGTAAAGCATAGAAGCCAAATACGGCCTTTACGCGCCGCAACTACAAAGCCTGTCAAAATCTCAATGTTTTTCGCTTTTTTCGTGCTTTTTTCGCGTTTGATTAAAGCAAAACCGCAACTCAACGCCTTAATAGAGGGTATAAGGCTGTTCCAAAACTTCTGTTTCGGAACGGCCCCACCTATACACAGGAAGGTGTCTATGAAAGGACCAAGAGAATTGGCGGAAAACGTCTGGTACGAAGTTCGCACCGAGATTAATGTCGGCGAGCCTTTGTTCCGGCTGGCGTGGGCGGTGACGCTCTTTTACCGCATCCTCATCGAGACGAAGGCGAAATTCGGTTTCGAGATGCGCGGGCTTGTGCTCAATGAGGCATGGCTCGTGTTCTTCATCAAGCCCGCCAACGGGCTTGAGTTGCCCAAGATCATGCAGTGGCTGAAACAAACGTTCTCTTTCCGGTTTAACATTCGGACGGGAAGGAAAGCGCATCTTTGGGGGGAGCGGTACTGGTCGGAGATTCTGGCGGGGGAGCCGCCTGAGGAAGTGGGGGAGGTGGACTGGGATGCGGTTGTGGCGGAGGCGGACAAGCCGGTACCGGCGGCAATGGACTACTCGCTGAGTTGGGACAGCCTAAGAACGGGGGTCTGGGAGGCGAAAACGAGTTTTTCGCCCAAAAACCAGTCCGATTCCGCGTTTCCGCCCGGCTAACCGGGGGCAAAGCCCCCGGTTTACGGCAAACACGACGTTACATACAGCCTCGGTGTCCCTGCCCCAAAACGGCCTCAGGAGAGGCCTGTCCTCTGCCGCAACGCGAGATTCTGAAACAGCCTCTTCAGGCTATACTCGCCGTTTGAATGATGTCGGGACACTCGTTACCGCTTGGGCGGTAAACGCCCAAGGCACATCTCCGCGTTCCGCCTGAGTACGTCCGGGCAGAGCCATGAAAGGCCGAGGGCGGTACCGTGGAATGTCCTTTTTAACTCCTCGGCGGAAGCGTCCGCGATCTTCCGCGCGTCCATGACGGCGGGGAGAACGCCGATAGTACAGTCGATGCCGTGAATTGGTTTTTTGTGGTAGACACAGGCATCCTGACAAAGGGTGCAGCCGTACAAGCGGTTGCCCCAGTGCTTTTTTATGGCGGCGGGAATTATGGTCTCACGGCCGGAAAGGTACCATTGGATGCAACGTTCTTTTTCGATACGGCCGTCGCCTGAAACCGCGCCTGTCGGACAGGCCCTCTTGCACGGCGGGTTATCAGGGCCGCACCCCGCGCAAAGGGCAAAGGGTTTTCGCTCCGGGGGCTGTCCGGGTGCTCTGTCGCGGCCTTCCGTCCCGGCTTCCAGCGCAAACGGAAGCGTGAGGA
Organism: Spirochaetaceae bacterium; assembly: GCA_031269165.1. Lineage (GTDB taxonomy): Bacteria > Spirochaetota > Spirochaetia > Treponematales > Breznakiellaceae > JAIRNN01. Next base: position 2,556 of record JAISZQ010000024.1, on the reverse strand, counting down.
TTCCGACGACAAAGAGCGAGCCGTACTCCCTCGTGAGGAGCAACGTGTTCCGGCCAATGTCCGCCAGACCGCTCTCAAACGCGATACGTCTTTCGTCCAGTGCTTGGGAATTGCAGTAGATGCGGTAATCGGCTCGCGTTCCCCCGCATTCCCCGCGCAACACTCCGGCGAGGTGCTGTAGTTTCTGGACGGCCGCCCGGTAATAGTTGCGCCGCGCAAAAGGCGCGATGATTGCCGGTATTGCGGGCGGTTCCCCTTCGTCTTCGTTGTCAAAGACGTTGCCGTAGACAAGGCCGACGGCGAGGAGGCTGTGGCAGGCTTCCACGTTAAAGCGGTTGGCGGATACGGCGGCGAGCGAGAAACCCGCGTCTTTTGCCCGTTGCAACAGGGTTTCAGATTTCATGTTCCGTTTTGATGTACGTTTTGGGCGCGGCGGACACTTTGTCGATGAGGGCGGCGGCGTACCGCTTGGTCTCTTCCAGAACTTCCGCGAATTCCACGGCCTTTTGTGTCGCGCTTTGCGCCGCGCTCGATTTCACGGATGCCCCTAAGGGGATCAGCGTGCAAAAGGCTTCCGTCTGAAACGGCGTGAGCGAGGCGAGATACCCTTCGACACTGCCCGTGAGCGCGGGGAGCGAGCGGATCGCGTCACGATAGAAGCGCAGAAACGCCCCGGCGTTCATCCGGTTCGCGCCGGTCGAAAAAATCTTGAGCGGGCGAGATTGTCCGGGGGGTCTGGGGGAGGCGAGCCCCCCCAGCGGGGCGTTGCGGGGCAGGGCCCCGCTGAGGGGGGTGCCGGAAGACGGCACAAACCCGTAACGGGATAAGGGGTTTGTGCCGTCCGGAAGCAGGGGGGAGGCTTCCCCCTCCTTAGCACCGTATTCCTCAACCGCACTGACCTCGCTGTCGAGACCGGCGGCATACCCGGCGAGTGTTTTTTTATACATCGAGAGCGAGGGCGTCTCGTAAAACCAACTGGTGCCGCGCTCTTTTCGGGTTAGGGTGTTCGAGCGGAAGACGAAGGACGAAAACAGTGTCTCGGTCGGCTGGAAGCGGTTCTGGAGGCGGTCAAAATAGGGGTAGATGTAGGCGCCCCGGGTATACGTGCGGCCTTCGGGATAGGAAAAATCCGCGCCGTAGAGGGTGATGGTCCACGCCCGCAGTGCCGCCGCGAGAGAAACCGCCGCATAGGTCACGTTTCCGCCCGAAACATCGATCGGCGGCAACGATTTGTAGTACTTCGCGGCAAAGGCCGACAGCGGATGGGCATCCGCAAAGAAATAGGGGGAAGGGGAGTGGGCGGCAAGGTGGGGCGGGGCGGCAATGTCCAGAAAGAAGCGGGTGGTGCAGTCGAGCGGGGGGCCGCCGAGAAAATGGCGGTAGCCGATGTGCTGGCAGTCGATGGCGATCACCGCGTCGGGCGTTATCCCGTTGTCGGCCAGCGTGAGGAAGGCGGTGTCCGTGGCGATGACAAAGAGGCCGCCGTGGGGTTTCCGTTCGGCTTGTTCCTGCTTGAGGCGCGCGATCTGCCCGTCCAGCGAGGGTCCTGCGGCGCAGACGGCGGCGTGGGTAATCGGGGGAACCGCCCCGCTTTGGGTTTCGGCGCGGACGATGTTGCGGATCGTGTTGGAAAACCAGCGTCTGCCAAACTGCGCCTGCACCGAGTAATCGAGGGCGATCTTTTCGATGGCGGTGTTGACGGCGTTTATCACGGGGACAAATCGGTCCTTTTCCGCATCGCACCGGGTGCGGAGCGGAATCGAGCGCAAATTGCCGTGGAGGAGGGGCTTGTAGGCGGCAAGAATCCGTTGCTCGACTTCCACCGGGGAGGGGTCGACGAGCAGCGTCACGCGCGGGTCATGGAACACCCCGACGAGGTCCCGATGCGACAAGATCTCCGCAATCCCGTTGGCGTCGAAATCGATAATCAGGGCGCATTCGACCCGCTCACCCCGTTCTCCCTTCGACGCCAGCGCCGCCTCGATCTGGTAACCGCCGCCCAGTCCCAGAAAAAGCAAAAACCCCGCCCCTGTAGCGCTCGAAACCAGCCGTTCCGCCTCCCGCACCGGATCAATCAGCGAATGGAGCGGATGCGCCCGCCCGCCTCCATCCACGACAGACGGAACAACCAGCCCGCCGCGCGCTTCGAGCATCCGGTACCGTCCCTTCGTCGTTACCGCCGAGGAAAGCCGCTCGCAGAGATCATCCCCGTCCCGGTCAAGCGACAGCAGATTCCGTTCAAAGAAAAACTGTTTATCCATTGTTTTTGTCCATTGTTTACGGTTTATTATGAGGGGGAAACCACCCGCTGTCAACGTGGCAACTTGCCGATCGTTGCCGTAGTTAAGCAAGGATTAATCACAGGTAACCGCGGATTACACGGATTTAACGCGGATAAGACGGATAAGAGGCGGCATTGCGAGCGGGATGCCCGTCATTGCGAGCGGAGCGAAGCAATCCAATCGGGATGACAAATCATGATTGCTTCGCAGCTACCCGCCTCGCACTCACAAACACCGTCACAACATTGAGAGCCAGACATTCAGAGCGTGAGGT
>JAISZQ010000350.1 GCA_031269165.1 Spirochaetaceae bacterium | reverse complement strand
CCAATGGCGCTTATTCGCGCCATTCGCGGACCAAAATTCTTAAGTTGTTGACTGGGGGAAGTCTCCCCCTCGCTCCAGACACGCACTCCGGTCGATATGTCCGCGTCTGCGGCGCGTCCCCACCTCCCTCCGTGTGGTCTTACGCTACCCCCTCTGCGGGGCAAAACCATGCGGTGCATGGTTTTGTGGGCGTACCCCAAGCGTCCACGGACGGACGCATTACTGAGTACGCCCCGGCCGGAAACCCGAAACAGGACGTTGAGGGTTGTAGGCTCCACCCCCGCAACGCCCCCGAATCACAGCGGAATGGAGGGGTTATAGCCCCTTGCTCTGGACGTGGCTTTTTGGCAGAAGCGCTATAATGAGCGAATCGTGGAAACCGCGTCCTCGTATTCCCGTAACGTTTTGGCCCGCACGACCCGGTCGCGCAACGAGGCGGCATGGGGAACTCCTTTAAGGTAGTGGCAAAAGTGGGCCCGCATCGCGCGACAGGCGGCCTCTTCGCCGACGATCGCAAGAGTGGAACGCAGATGGGCTAACGCAGTTTCGACATAGTGCTCAGGCGGGGGCGGCGTGTAGGGCGTTTTTTCGAGCAAACACCGCGTTTCCGCGAAGATGAAAGGGTTACCCAGTGCGCCCCGCGCAAACATCACGGCGGCACAATGGGTTTCGGACAGCATTCGTTCCGCATCCGTTGCCGCAAAAAGGTCGCCTGAGCCGCAGACGGGGATGTCCATTTCCGCCGTCAGACGGGCGATATGTTCCCAGTCCGCCGTGCCGCCATACCCTTGGGCGCGAGTGCGGGCGTGGAGCGTAACCATCGCGGCCCCCGCTTCCCGCGCAATTTTCGCGCACTCCAGATAGTTGAGGGACGAGGCATCCCAGCCTGAACGAATCTTGACGGTGACGGGGACAGGCCCTTCGTCTATCGGGGGACAGGCCCCTTCCACTGGGGACAGACCCTCGACAGCCTTCACCACAGCCGCCACAATCTCTCCCAAGAGACGGGGCGTTTTCATCAGTGCCGCCCCCGCGCCGGTTTTTACCACTTTGGGGACGGGACACCCGGCGTTGATGTCGATGACGGAGGGGCAAAACGGCGCGAGCGCGGCAACCGCCGTTGCCATCACGGCGGGATTCGCCCCGAAAAGCTGAATCCCGTACCGCGTTTCATTGGCGGCGCGTTCAAGCAGGGGAAACGTCTTTGCCTTGTTGCGAAAGAGGGCCTCGCTTGAGATCAACTCGGTAAAGGTAAAATCCGCGCCGTGATCCACGCACAAACCGCGAAAGACACGGTCCGTATAACCCGCGACCGGGGCGAGAAACAGGTTGCCGTGAAGGGAAACGCCGCCGATTCTGACCGGGTTATGGAGCCCCATCGTTCGGAAGGCCGAAGAACCGGTTGGAATTCTCCCAGAGTGCCGTGGCCAGTTCCTCGTCGCTTATATTGAGCATATCGGCGAGATACTGCGCGGTGATCGGGAGGTATTTCGGCATATTACGCTTGCCCCGGAAATCGGCCGGCACCATGAACGGGCTTTCCGACTCGATGAGAATGCGGTCAAGCGGCAACACGGCGACCGTCTCGTGCAGGTTCCGCGCGTTCCGGTAGGTGAGGTTGCCCGCGAAAGAGAAAAACATATTCAACCCGGAGGCCAGCACCCTTTCGGCATACCGCGCGTCCTCGGAATAGCAGTGAAAAACGCCGCCCCGAGACGGGATCCGGTCCTTGAGAATGTCGAGAATGTCATAGCCCGCCTCACGGTTGTGAACGATCACCGGAAGACCCAGCCGCTCGGCCGTGTCAAGATGACCGATAAACAACTCAATTTGGGACTTCTTGTCGCCGAACTTGTGGTAATAGTCCAAGCCGGTCTCCCCAATCGCGACGATCCGGGGCAGTTTGGCAAATTTCTCGACATCCGTCTGCCACGTCTTGCCCGCCCGCTGCACCTCCGACGGCGAGACCCCGACCGCATGATACACGTTCGGCGCGGAAACCAGGTTGTTATACACCCGGCTAAAGTCAGTGAGACTGTTGCAGATCGAGATGATCCGCGACACGGAGGCTTGACGCGCCTCCTGAGTAACAAAAAGCTGTTCAATAGGGTCATCATAAATGAGCCCTATATGAGCGTGAGTATCGAAGTACTGCATGGCTTGTATATACTCTATCACAGGCAAAATGATTTGTCAAGAGAAAGTTTGTTGGGGTGTCAACGTTCAATAGAAATGTCCTCATCCTTCACGCGGCATGAGAATCTGCATGGCCTTTTTCAGGTATTTTTATCTCCTCAACGAGGAGAGGTTTCCCTTTCCATAACAGACGGCACTCAAACCGAATCCCCTATCGCCGACGACCGTGCGCCCGTTCAAAAGCGGCACATGCGCCGCAGGCGAATGGAAAATGCCGTCATTGCGAGGAGCGAAGCGACGAAGCAATCCAGTCAAGAAAGCCCCCCATCCACCCTGGATTGCTTCGCTTCGCTCGCAATGACGAGGCCTGCTCGCAATGACAGGCACATCAGATGCATTTGTTCGTGTCGGTTCGTGGCAGAGTCGTCATTGCGAGGAGGCGGCAACTTGCCGTCAGCGACGAAGCAATCCAGTCAAGAAAGGCCCACCCTGGATTGCTTCGCTTCGCTCGCAATGACGTGGCACATCAGATACATTTGTTCGTGTCGGTTCGTGGCAGAGTCGTCATTGCGAGGAGGCGGCAACTTGCTGTCAGCGACGAAGCGATCCAGTCAAGAAAGGCCCCCACCCTGGATTGCTTCGCTTCGCTCGCAATGACGAGGCACATCAGATACATTTGTTCGTGTTGGTTCGTGGCAGAGTCGTCATTGCGAGGAGCAAGGCGACAAAGCAATCCAGTTAAGAAAGGCTCCCACCCTGGATTGCTTCGCTTCGCTCGCAATGACGAGGCACATCAGATACATTTGTTCGTGTCGGTTCGTGGCAGAGTCGTCATTGCGAGGAGCAAGGCGACGAAGCAATCCAGTTAAGAAAGGCTCCCACCCTGGATTGCTTCGCTGCGCTCGCAATGACGAGGCACATCAGATACATTTGTTCGTGTCGGTTCGTGGCAGAGTCGTCATTGCGAGGAGGCGGCAACTTGCCGTCAGCGACAAAGCAATCCAGTCAAGAAAGGTCCCGCCCTGGATTGCTTCGCTTCGCTCGCAATGACGAGGCACATCAGATGCATTTGTTCGTGTCGGTTCGTGGCAGAGTCGTCATTGCGAGGAGCAAGGCGACAAAGCAATCCAGTTAAGAAAGGCCCACCCTGGATTGCTTCGCTCCGCTCGACCGAGCGGCTCGCTCGCAATGACGTGGCCCGCACGCAATGGGCGGTCCGCACGCCTTTTCCCCGGGGAGACAGACGGCCCTTTATTATTTCTTGCTTCTCGCGTATTATGGATTCATCATTTTTATGAAGGAGGCTGTTTCAAAACCCCACGGGATGCAAGCCTCCGCCGTGATTCGGGGGGCGGGGCGAGCCCTGCGGGTCGCCTTCGGGGGGCCCCTACAGCCCTCCGCGTCCTGCTTCGGGCTTCCGGGCCGGGGCGTGGCACACCGTAGGTGTGCGGCACACACGGTGTGCTTCAGTAATGCGTCCGTCCGTGGACGCTTGGGGTACGCCCACCAAGCCAAGCAACGCTTGGCCACCATGCACCGCATGGTTTTGTCCCCCCGCTGAGGGGGATAGCGGAGGACGGCTCAAACCATTGCGGGGTATTATACCCCGCAATGGTTTGAGCTTGGCCGGAGCGAAGGGGGAGACACGGCACATTGCCGATCCCCCTTTTTGCTGGGTTTTGAAACAGACTCGAAGGAGAACTATATGGGCGAAGTAAAAACGGAAATTACTCTGGTCAACATTCGGGAAAAAGGCATCGCGGATGGGGGATATATGCCCCATGATCAAGTTGGACAGGTCACGGTCAACGCCGTGGTAGATGCGGACCTGCGGTCCGATGGCGCGTGGACGCTGGTCATCAACGAGGCAACCCGGCAGAAGCTGGGACTGCGAGTGGAGGGCCCCAGTGAGTCTACTGTCGTAGGCGGGGGAAAGATTTCCAGCCAGGTAACGGAATACGTGGAGGTCCGCTGGAGAGACCGAAAGACCCCCTGTGAGGCGGTAGTCGTCCCCGATGAGAAAGATGTCCTCTTGGGCGCATTGCCTTTGGAAGGACTGGACTTGATGATCCACCCGAAAACACAAGAGGTCATCGGCGCACACGGCGACCAACGGTACAACGTGATTAGGTGAGGCTCTTCCAAAACGCGGTTCGTTTTGAAACAGCACGCAACGCGCCTTATCCCTATTCACAAGGCACCTTTTCCGCTACAATGCCTCTCAATGAGCGAGAATACCAACACCACGTGCCCGGCGTGCGGCGCGAACCATGATGAAGATGCGGTGAAGGCGGCACTTTCGACCTGCCCTTCGTGCGGGCATCATTACCGGATGGAACCGGCGGAGCGGATTGCCTATCTTGCGGATGCGGGGACGTTTGCCGAGTTTGGCGAGGACGTGCAGTCGCAGAACCCGATCGCGTTTCAGACCTACGAGGAAAAACTTTCGGCGGCGGAGGCCAAGACCAACATGAAGGACGCCGTGATTACCGGGGTGTGCGCGATTGAGGGGAAACCGGTGGTGCTCGCGCTGATGTCGTTTGGTTTTATGGGCGGGTCGATGGGGTCGGTGGTCGGCGAGAAGATCTGCCGGGCGATGCAGCGGAGTCTCGACGAGCGGATGCCGCTGGTGATTTACGCGACTTCGGGCGGGGCGCGGATGCAGGAGGGTATCTTCAGCCTCATGCAGATGGCCAAGACCTCGGCGATGGCAGCGGAGCTCGACGAGGCGCGGATTCCCTACTTTGTCGTGCTATGCGACCCGACGATGGGGGGCGTTACCGCGTCCTTCGCCATGCTTGGCGACATCATCATCGCCGAGCCGGGGGCGCTCGTCGGGTTTGCCGGGGAACGGGTCATCGAGGGGACGATCCGCGAAAAACTGCCGGAGGGGTTCCGCCGGGCCGAGATGGTGCGGGACAAGGGGTTCGCCGATCTCGTTGTGGCGCGGCAGGAGCAAAAGAAGACGCTCTCCTACCTTATCGATCTGCACGCGGCCGACCTTCGTGGGGGAAAACAATGGAAAAAATAGTAATCCTCGATTTCGGCAGCCAGACGACCGCGCTGATAGGACGGCGTATCCGCGACCTCGGCGTCTACAGCGAGATCATTCCCGGCGACAGCGACATGGCCGCCGTCGATTTGCGCGGCGTGAAGGGACTCATCTTCAGCGGTTCCCCCGAATCGGTCTACGCGAACGGCGCGAAGGCGGACCCGTCCGTCTACACCTGCGGCCTCCCCCTCTTGGGCATCTGCTACGGCCTCCAGCGCATGACCATCGATCAGGGCGGCGAGGTTGCGCCCCTTCCCACCCGCGAATTTGGCCCCGTTCCGGTGACGCTTACCCTTGAGGAAGCATCGGGGGAACCGCCGGAAGCCGCCGCCGCGTTTTTTGCCGCTTTCTTCGCCGCGATTTCCGTCCCGGCCTCCGATTCCCTTCCGCCGTCCCTTTTTCCGCCGACGGAGGCCAACCCCGACAGGACTTTTACCGCGTGGATGTCCCACGGCGACACCCTCACGAGACTGGCGCCGGGCTTTGTCCAGTGCGGCACAAGCGGGAGCGGCTATCCGGCCATCGTCTATCACCGCGAAAAACCCTGGTTCGGGTTCCAGTTCCACCCGGAGGCGACCCACTGCGAGTACGGCAACGCGTTATTAGGCGCGTTTGTGTTTGGGGTTTGCGGGGCGCAGGGCGGCTGGTCGATGGAAAACTACCTTGCCGAGTTGCGCGAAGAGATCCGCCTGAAGGCCGGAAACAAGACCGTGCTACTCCTCATATCGGGCGGCGTGGATTCGAGCGTCACCGCCGCGCTGCTCTTGAAGAGCCTCCCCGCCGAGGCCGTGCATCTCATGTATGTTGACACCGGACTCATGCGAAAGAACGAGACCGAGGAAGTCGAGGCCGCATTGAAGAAACTCGGCGCGAAACACCTCCATATTATCCGGGCCGAGGACGCCTTTCTTGCCGCGCTTGCCGGAAAAGAGCAACCCGAAGAAAAACGCGCAATCATCGGCGACCTTTTCATCACGATACAGGAACGCGAGGTCGCCCGTCTGGGCCTGCCGCCTGACTACCTCCTCGCGCAGGGCACCCTCTACACCGACCTCATCGAAAGCGGCAAGGGCGTCGGGAACAAGGCCCACGTCATCAAGAGCCACCACAACGTGGCAAGCCCCCTCGTCGCCGCGCTCAGACGGGAAGGCCGCATCATCGAGCCGCTTGAAAAGTTATACAAGGATGAAGCCCGCGCACTGGGCCGCCTCGTGTCGCTGGACGAAACAATCATCGGCCGCCACCCCTTCCCCGGCCCCGGCCTCGCCGTCCGCATTCTCGGCGCAGTGACCAAAGAAAAATGCGCCATCCTCCGCGAAGCCGACGCGCTCTACATCGGGGAATTACGCGCGCGCGGCCTCTACGACCAGATCTGGCAAGCCTTCGCGGTGCTGCTCCCCGTGCGCTCGGTCGGGGTTGCCGGAGACGAGCGGCGTTACGGCTCTGTGCTGACCCTCCGCGCCGTGACCAGTGCCGACGGCATGACCGCCGACGTCTTCCCCTTCCCGCCCGAAGACCTCCTCGAAATCGCCGCCCTCATCACCAACACCATCCACGACATCGGCCGCGTCACCTACGACATCTCCTCCAAACCCCCCGCCACAATCGAGTGGGAATAAGCGCCCCCGCGGGGAATTGAACATGATACACGGGGGATGGGCTTCTCCGTCTGGATTGCTTCGCCGCTTTGCGGCTCGCAATGACGACTCTGCCGCCTCCTCGCAATGACGGCATTCCCCCGAAGGGGCCTCCTCTCGGCCGGGCTTTTCGTGTATACTGAGACGGAAACGGAGAATTGAAAAGGGAAAATGCGCGGAGCATGGAGGCTGCTTGCGCCCTTCTGGTCATTTTCCATTTTCAATTTATCATTTTCCATTCCCCGCAAGGGCGGGGGGAGAGTGTGTTGAAAAAGCGAATTGGGTTAGTCTTGCCATCTATCTACTCAGGCGCGGCCGTGAATATGTGGTCGAGTTTTGTCGCGACGGCGGCGGCTCAGGGCCAGACGCTGTTCATCTTCCCCGGCGGCGTTTTGGAGGCGGCGCCTCCAGCAGGGGCGGCGCGTTCTGCGAGCGCTTTTGAATACCTGCGGAACCCGGTCTACACGCTGGCAAACACCTGCAACCTTGACGGCCTTGTCTGCTGGAGCAGCGCGATCTGCTTCCTGCTTTCCCGCGATCGGGTCAACGCCTTTCACGCCGCGTTTGACCCGTTGCCCTACCTCACCATTGCGGAAAAGGTGCCGGGGCGGCCCTGCATGGGCTTTGACGCTTATAACGGCATGAAAGAACTCACGGCGCATTTCATCGGCAGACACGGCGCGCGACGGATCGCGTTTTTGCGGGGGCCGGAACACCACGTTTCGGCGCAAGATCGCTTTAACGGCTACCGAGACGCGCTTCTTGAGGCGGGGCTCCGCTATGACGGGCGGCTGGTTTCCAGTCCCGCAGGCTGGGAGAACGGCGACGGGGCGGCGGCCCAACTGGTCGAGAGCCGGGGGCTTCTGCCGGGGCGGAATTTTGACACGCTGATCGGGTCGAGCGACATGATGACCGTCCCCGCGATCCAGTATCTGCACGAGCGCGGCTACACGATGCCGGACGATTACCGCGCCGGGGGGTTTAACAACTCGGCGGAGAGCGAGATTTTGCCCTATCCGCTGTCAACCGTCCGTATGCCCTATGCGGAGTTGGCCGGAGAATCGTTGCGGCTGTTGCAAGACCTGATGAACGGCGAGGGCGGCAACGAAGGCCGGACATTGCCCTGCGAGATCGTCATCCGCGAATCCTGCGGCTGTCCCGGTATGAGCGACCGCCTTCCGGCCATCACCACGTACATTCGCGCCCAGTACGAGCGGGAAAAACGCCGGGATGTTCTCAACACCCTGAAGACCGAGTTGCTGGGGATCCGTAGCCGCCAGTCGCTTATCCAGAGCCTCGCCCGGCACCTGCCCCAGATAGGTATCTTCACGGCAGCGGTCATCGTGTATCGGGACGGAAAAACAGCGGAGTGTGTCGGCAGTTTTTCGCCGCAGGGGGTCGCGGGCGCAAATGCGGGCGCGTTTGCGTCTGCGTCCGCGCTTTTTGATGCGGGGTTGCTTTTTCCCCCTGAACTGTCCGGCCAGTATGCGGACGGCGCGTTCATGGTACAGCCTCTCTTCACCGAAAACCGTTCCCTCGGCCACATCCTCACCAACGCGCCCTTTTGCGACGGCCTCATTCTGGAAGAACTGCGTTCCTGTGTAAGCGGGGCCCTCAAGGGCATCTTCCTCGTGGAACAACTGTTACAGGAAAGCGCCGTCATCGGGGTTGTCCCCGTTCAGGCGGATGGGTCCGGCTCGTCTAGTTTTTCTGGTTTGTCAATGGAAGCCCCGCGCCGCCATCTCTTTATCGGGTTTGAAGACCGATGGATGCCGCCGTGGGCCGGAGACGCCGAGCCGGTTTACATCTACTCGCCCAAAGACTTTGCCGGGATGGTGGCGCAGGGAGAGCCCGCGCTGATCTGCATCGGGAGCCTCAACGCGGCGGCGGTCGAAGCGCTGGAAACGGTGCGCCGTCACCCGGTTACCGCGATGACGCCGGTACTCGTCCTGCCTGAAAAGGTCGAGTCAGGCGACGCCTTCACCGCGATCTGCCGCTTCCCCCGCGTCCTCCTCTGCAACCGGAGCCTTGCCGCGTTTGACACCTTCGGCACACGCGCCCAAGCCGTCACCCGGGGCGGCGCGATCCTCCCACCCCGCACCGGCGCGCTGGTTAAAGAGACGATTCTCCTTTTCAACAGCCGTCCCGCCAGTTATATGTCGCGGGTCAAAATCGCCCGCGCCGTAAAAACCAGCGAAGACTACCTCACCCGCATCTTCCGCCAGGAAATGGGCTTCTCGCTCTGGGAATACTTAAACGGCTACCGCGTCTGCATCGCCGCCGCCCTCCTCGCCAACTCAAGCCTCAGCGTCCACGAAGTCGCGTTTCAAGCCGGCTTCCCCGACCAGGCCTACTTCACCCGCGTCTTCAAGAAAACCCTCAACAAATCCCCCAGCGAAGTCCGCAAGCAGTGAACCAAGGCGGTTCCAAAACTTGAGGTTTTGGCAAGGCACACTTTGGTTGCCCGGGCTCTATTGAAAAAACAAACAATTCATATTATAGTTCAATGATAGACGCATTGTGATTCTCCTTTATAATACCAAACACCAAAGTGCCGGGGGTGTTGCGGACGCAAACCCTACGGGTTTGCTTCGGGAGTTTCGGGCGGGCTCGCTTTTCCGAAACTCCACACCTTGATCCCGCCGAGATACGGGGGCGTCACGGGGCCTGCCCCCGTGGGACGCAACGTAAACCCACAATACCGGAACGGGGAGTCGGTAACGAAGTTGCCGTGGCTTCCCCCCAATCCTGAAACGCTCACCCGCTGCCCCTGCGCGTAGCGTCCCCCTTATCACGAGCCGTAATCCCAAAAACCACGCAGATCGTACCATTATGCGTATGCGGCGCAGATGGATGCGGGTTCTACCCCCATACGCTTGTATCTGTGGCGTACAATCCATGGAAATCCGTCGCCGTTTACGACGCAATCTGGGGGCAAAATTCGTAACTTTGCGCCCCCCTCTACCCCAGCCTCGGCAGCAGCGTGTCCAGAATCCGATCCGTAAACCGCCGATTGAGCAAATTCTGCCTCAGCACGCCACGCCCCTTCTCCGTGATCCGGTAATACCGCCGCCGCGCCCCCTGCGTTTCGTCCCCCCAGTAAGCCTCGACACAGCCCGCCCCCTCCAGCCGCTTGTAACTGGAGTAGAGCGTCGTCTCCTTCAACTCATATTCGCCGCCCGTCCGCTCCAAAATCGCGTTATAAATCTCAAACCCATAAGCGTCGCCCGCCGACAAAATCCCCAGCACAATCGTGTCCGTGTGCCCGCGCAGCAAATCCGCCGATAATCGCGCCTCCATACCCTCTCCTTATAAAAACATTGGTGGGGGGAAGTCTCCCCCCTGCCTCCAGCCCGCGCTCCGGTCGTTTCTCCCTCCGCACGGTCTTCCGTCACCCCCCTCTACAGGGGCTTGCCGCCCCCGTAACGCCCCCGCATCCATCCCCGCGCCCGCCGGAGACAGCCCCCGTTCCGGCCCATCCCCGCGCCGCCAGGGACAGCCCTCGCCGCACCCCATCCCCGCGTCCCGCCGAGGACCGCCCCCGTCCCGGGCCATCTCCGCATCCGCCGGGGACAGCCCCCGCCGCGTCTCATCCCCGCGCCCGCCGGGGACACCCGCTCCGCCCCGGCCCCGCGTCCACTGGGGACAGCCCCGCCCCAGCCCATCCCCGCGCCCGCTGGGGACAGCCCCCATCCCAGCCCATCCCCGCGCCCGCCGGAGACAGCCCCCGCCCCGCCCATTCCCGCGCCCGCCGGAGACAGCCCCCGCCGCACCCCATCCCCTGCGCCGCTGGGGACAGCCCCCGCAACGCCCCATCTCCGCGCCCGCTGGGGACAGCCCCAGCAACGCCCCCGCATCCCCGACTTTCAGTCGTCTTCATCTGTGTTTATCCGCTCAATCCGTGTTCATCTGTGGTTCCCCGTGATTCCCATTCTTCATTTGCCCAACGCAGGCAGCCTGTACCACAAGCTGAACCGCCGTAGCAAAAACAAACGCCAGCCACGAATACCGGAACCCGATCAAGAACCCCAGCGCAACGAACGCGCCCAACGCGAAAATCCAGATCGCGCCGGAATAGAGGCCGAAACGAATGCCCGTCCTCTCATCGCCAAACAACTCGTGGGATGCCCGGATTTCCGCCACAACGCGCTCGGTGGCCCAGGGCTTCAAACGGCTCTTTTCCGTCAACACGAGAAACGCCAGCATCCCCGCGCCGGGAAGCGCGAACGGAATAAGCGTCGCGATTGCTTCCATTAAACCGGCCTCGGACGAAAAATACGTGAGCGGAAAGAGCGTCAGCCCGAAAGCGATAACCCCGGCGGCAACCGTATAGAGCACGGCGCGCTTTTTCTTCATCGGATAAAGGGCCGCCGTCTCCTGCGTCCCACCGAGAAACGTGAACCCCGCTGCCGCCGCCGTGATAAAGACGAGCAACACGCCGAACACGCCGGGCATACGCCCCGTCCCCTGCGCCGTCTCCCACCTCTGCCCCGCCGCATCACCCGGCGAAAAATACACGATGGCCGCCGTGATGACCCCGAACAGCAACAGAACGCCAAATAGCACATACGCGGCGACCCTCCGTGCCGTGAGGTACCGCTTGATCCCCAGATACCGCTCGGCAATCACGTCCCGCCTCAATTTCAGCGAAAGTTCCCCGGCCAGCGCCGAAACGTCGCCGAGTTCCGCTTTCGCCTTGTCAAACGCCGCCGATCGCGCCATCCCCTTCTTCATCTCGCCCTCGATCTTGTCGTCAAGGTTCCCCGCAAGCTCCTCCATCAACTCCAGAAGCGCCTCCGACCTCTCGTAACCCTCAAACAGCGACTCCACAAACGCCTTAGTGTCAGTCATATTCAATCTCCTTACAACTGGTAATATATGTTGACAATCATATTACTACGACTGTCGTAGCACTGTCAAGAGAAAAATTGAAATTTTTTGAAAAAAATCAAAAAAAAGAGCGTTTTTTTGGCAAAAGTACTTGACAGTTTTTTCACGTGCCGTTATGATAGTCTCTACCTTCAGAACAGAAGGGCGTGGTGAGCGTGGAAGCGCGATAAACACGGCGTTTTTTGACATTCATAGGGAAATGGAAAATTAAGTCAACGACTGGCAAATGTCAGTTGTTGATCATGTAGCATAGACTTCCGCAAGGAAGTTATAGCTAGCGTTAAGAGGATCATGTAAATGATACCTCCGTCTAAAGCCGCTAATAACGGCAACAGGACGATGGCGTTCGCGTTAATCGTGAGCGCCAACCAAACTCTTGACTAGTCAGGTAGCAATACCTGAATTATATCATGGAGAGTTTGATCCTGGCTCAGAACGAACGCTGGCGGCGCGTCTTAAGCATGCAAGTCGAGCGGCAAGCGGTAGCAATACCGCCTAGAGCGGCGGACTGGTGAGTAACGCGTGGGTGATCTACCTATAGGTTGGGGATAGCCTCTAGAAATAGAGGGTAATACCGAATATCTTTGCCGGACTTTGGTTTGGTAAGGAAAGGCGCTTCGGCGCCGCCTGTTGATGAGCCCGCGTACTATTAGCTTGTTGGTGAGGTAATGGCCCACCAAGGCTATGATAGTTAGCCGGCCTGAGAGGGTGATCGGCCACATTGGGACTGAGATACGGCCCAAACTCCTACGGGAGGCAGCAGCTAAGAATATTCCGCAATGGACGAAAGTCTGACGGAGCGACGCCGCGTGAATGACGAAGGCCGAAAGGTTGTAAAATTCTTTTGCCACTGAAGAATAAGCATGGTAGGTAATGACCGTGTGATGACGTTAGGTGGTGAATAAGCCCCGGCTAATTACGTGCCAGCAGCCGCGGTAACACGTAAGGGGCGAGCGTTGTTCGGAATTATTGGGCGTAAAGGGCGCGTAGGCGGCTCTGTAAGTCTGAAGTGAAA
>JAISZQ010000325.1 GCA_031269165.1 Spirochaetaceae bacterium | reverse complement strand
CCTCAAATTCTTTCGCCATATCAAAACTTTCCCCTTTTCCCATATTCTCCTCCCAGAAGTGTTTTTACGTTTAAGGTATTTATAGCATGAATCAAAAAAATTTGTGGGTCAAGTTTAGGGCTAAGGCCCCCGGTTAGCCGGACGAAAACGGCGGGCCGTCGGCTTTTGGAGATGCCTACCCCCTACCGCAACGCGAGATTTTGAAACAGCCTCCACAGACTCTATCCACAATTTGAATGATGTCGGGACACGAGCCGCTCTCTAAACACTACCCGTCCCAAAGGGCGCGCTATTTGGCGGGGCTATCTCAGCCGATCGCGCACCGAATTGGACGGCACTGCTACCCAAATCAGTACCGCTACCGGAGGCAACAGAACCTCAGTCTGCAAAGCCGCGCCGGTAGCACAGCCGCCGCCGGTAGCGTTGCAACCTATGGGCGGTGCGTGACCGGCACATCGACCCGTTATCAAAGCAAGGCTCCCCTAGATTAAGCCGGTTACCATCTTGACGGAAATACAAAAGCGCGGTATGGTGAACGAAGAGTTCCTGACAACGTGCCGTTCGGTTACCGCATCATCGACAAAGTGTCCAAGGCCGACGCGGACAGTATCCTGTTGCGGTGGCCGCAACAGGCGGGAACCTGCCAAGTGCCCTACGTCGAGGCGGACAAGGCTATCGCGGAGATCGTCCGGCAGTTGAAAGACGAACAAAAGGCTAGTGCAAGCCTGAATAAGGAGAAATGGTATATGAAACCAATGTTGGTGGTTCTCGCGGCGGGGATGGGGAGTCGTTACGGCGGCCTCAAACAGATGGACAAAATTGGGATGGACGGCGAGGCTCTGCTCGATTATGCGGTCTTTGACGCGCTCCGTTCCGGTTTCGGTAAGGTCGTGTTCATCATCCGGCACGACATTGAGCGGGATTTCGAGGACATCGTGCTTGCCCGCATGGGGGACAAGGTGCCGTTTGCGCTCGCCTATCAGGAGCCGGACAGCCTCATCCCGCCCGCGATTTTCGAGGCCGCAAAGAAGGCCGGAAGAACCAAGCCCTGGGGGACGGCCCACGCGCTCTTGTGTGCCGGGAGTGCCATTGACGCGCCTTTTGCCGTGCTGAACGCCGATGATTTCTACGGCAGGGAAGCCTACGAGGTGATGGGACGGTATCTTTCCGGCGACGTTACCGAGGCGGCCATCGTCCCCTACAAACTGGAAAAGACTCTTTCGCCTGAGGGCACGGTGACGCGCGGCGTTTGTACCGTGGAAAACGGCTATCTTTCCTCGGTGGACGAACTTCTGCTCATCAAGCGGGACGCCGACGGCAAAATCTACAACACCTTTCCCGACGGCACGAAAAAGGAACTCGCCTCCGACACGCCGGTATCGATGAACTTTTGGGGCTATCCCCCGTCCATTCTCCCCGCGTTCGAGGCTTATTTCAACGAATTCTTGCAAACCCGGGGCGGCGAGCTCAAAAGCGAGTGCTATCTGCCCCTCGCCGCCGATACCTTCATCAAAACCGGAAAAACCGCCTTCAAAGTGCTTGAAGCCGATGCGGACTGGTTCGGCGTTACCTACAAGGAAGACAAAGAAACCGCCGTCAAGCGAATCGCCGCCCTCACCGCGCAAGGCGTCTATCCGCAGGGCCTGTGGCGTTGAGGTCGTGCTCTTTGGCAAGGTAACGGGACGATATTTCGTATCTTTCTGCTATGATAACGTGTCACTATGCCGATGGCGGGGAGAACAATACCGCATAGCACGCTTCTTGGGCCGGTACCGTTTAGATAGCGACCCCACGTCATTGCGAGGCGCGAAGCACCGAAGCAATCCAGACGAGGTAGCCCCCACAAGCTCAACGCGAAGCGTTGAGCCGATTGCTTCGCTCGGCAAAGTGTCGCTCGCTCGCAATGACAGGCGGGGACTGGATAGGGTGCGCGAATGTGCGTGAATTAACGCGAATATCCGCTCATGGCGACAACTCATTCGTATTCATTCGCGCTTATTCGCGGACCTCCCCATTCGTTAAGGTCAGGGGGCCAAGTCGTCCCCCTGCCAGCCCCCATACCTCCTATCTGGTGAAAGGTGCCGATAATGGGGAAATGGACAAAGAACAAGCACAAAAGTACCGGGACTTTGTAAAAGACGCATGGGAAAAAGCCGTAAACCACAAAGAGGGGGAAACGATACCCAGCGAGGAGTTTCTTCTGTTCGTTGACAAGGAGGGCATGAAACATATAGAAAAATCTCAATCGTTCCGGCATATATTCAAGCAGCACGGTAATAAGAAAACAGAAGAATCTCGCGGTCAAATCGCCATAAAACAAAGCGATATAGAGATTATCCCGGATATTATAAATGATTACACTTTCGTCATAAAAAACATACAATATAAGGGCGGCGATTCTACGCTTTACGCAAAGCACGGAGAAGGAAACACCCATATATACATAGAGCGGACGAATTATAAAAACCGAACGCACATATCGGTAAGTCTTTTTAATCTTAAAAACAAGAAAGATAAAAATACGATATTAAAAATACTGGCAAGCAACCATAATTATGACATATCCAACGCGAAAATACTCGGTAGGGGGGGCAGCAATTTCCCCGATACCACTAGCCCAATGTCTAGCGGGACAGCAGCCAATCCCGTCAACCCATCCGATACTTCATTATCGCCCATCCCCGACAAAAAGTCAAGCCCCCGTACTCCGCACATGGATAATGAAGAATAGGGTCCGCGAATGTACGCGAATTAACGCGAATGGCAGCGTGGGCTTATGGGGGATGGCCGCATTGCGAGGCACTCGTCATTGCGAAGTGAGAAGGGTGAAGCAATCCAGACAAGGAGGCCCCATACCCCCTATCTGGTGAAAGGTGCCGATAATGGGGCAATGGACGAAATCAGGGAGAACGCGAAAAAGATACTGAACGGGAAGCCTATAGTTGCGGCGAACAGCACAGGCATTCCGGTAAAAGACGGCAAAATAGTCGATACGGCTATGGACTGGATAAAGAACAACCCGCAAGCCCCGGCGCAAACCGTTCTCGGCATTGTTAAAATAGACGAGGGAGGCGTTGAGCATGATTTTGCCCGTACAAGATATATCAACAAACCGGCAACACTACCCGCCGTCAAGACGGTTTTAGAGAATGGCGCGTATTTATTGAATTTGCCGGACTTTACCGGAAAGCCGGTAACAAATCACTATTTCGCGGCCCCGACAACCATAGACAGCGCGGATAAATACGTGAGGCTGTTCCAAAACCTCAAGTTTTGGAACAGCAACCTTAAAAAACGCAGTTTTGCAAGGCTTTAGCCTGAGAAACTGCATGAGCCTGTCAAAACTAACCGAGTTTTGGAACAGGCTCACGTGTTTATACAGGTGAAGGAAAAGGGCAACAAATTTTTTTACGCGCATGAAGTGTTTCGCCCCGAAGAAATAGAAAAGGCCGAACCGCTTGATGCTGTCCTTTCGGATTTTTCGGGCCATGTTGCAGGGAACCCGCAAAAAAACGAGCAGGACAGTATCAAATGGTCAGACCTTTACCGAAGTATAATCAGACACTTCAAAGAAGGCAAGCCCGCATATCACGACGAGAAAGGGCACGCCTAACCGGCAAAAAGCCTCATGGCCCAGTCTCGTTCTGATACTTCATTATCGCCCATCCCCGACAAAAAGTCAAGCCCCCGTACTCCGCACATGGATAATGAAGAATAGGGTGCGCGAATGCACGCGAATACGCGCTGATGGGTATGTATCATTCGTATTTATTCGCGCCATTCGCGGACCAAAATTCTTAAGTTGTTGACAGCGGGGGAGACTTCCCCCACTGGATAGCGATCTTTTTACGCTTTCTTCTCCGAGAGTTTTTGCACGCCTTGGATAGCGACCATCACGCCGAGCGCGAGGAGCAGTACCGCGAAGACGAGCTGTAGCGCGTGTTTACCCGCTACAAACGTTCCGGCAGACAGGAAGCCGCCCAGTTGAACGATTGTGAAGATGAGCGCGGTGAACGTAACGGCAAGCATGAAGAACATCGGCGCGTACAGCATCCAGCCTTTACGGTTGGTCTTCTTGAGGAAGACGGCGCACGAGATGAGGGCGAGCGCGGCAAGGAGCTGGTTGGCTGAACCGAAAAGCGGCCAGATGTTCTGATAGCCCAAGATGGCAAGGAGATAGCCCAGAACGAGGGTCGCTATCGTCGCGACATACTTGTTGGACAGGAACGCGGCGGCCGGAGAAGGCTTTTTCCCGGCATTCAGGTCCTCGGTAAAGAGTTCCTGGAAGGCGAGACGGCCCACACGGGCAACCGAATCAAGCGAGGTGAGCGCGAACGCCGACACCGACAGCGTGATGAGCGTAAAGATCACGTTCTCCGGTAGCCCTAACTTGGTCAAGAAACCCGCGACGGCGGCGGCGAAGATCTGGGGCGGCGTAACAATTCCTTCAGGGAGTTTTCCCCCGACGGTGAGCGCGCCCACGGTGATCAGGGCCAGCACGGCGAGAAGAGACTCGACCAGCATCGCGCCAAAACTAATCGGCAGCATATGCTTTTCGTTGGAGATCTGCTTGGAAGCCGTCCCCGACGCGACGAGGCTATGAAAGCCGGAGACCGCGCCGCATGCGACCGTCACAAACAGGATGGGAAAGAGGAGACTGCCGTTGGGCGCGACAAACCCCGTAAACGCCGGAATATTGATAGCGGGCGCGGTAAACACCACGCCGATAAACGCCGCGACAATCATCGCCACAAGCAGAAATGCGTTGAGGTAATCGCGGGGCTGGAGTAACGCCCACACCGGCGTAATTGACGCGACGAATATGTAGGCGAACACCAGATAGAGCCAGAGGGTCTTCACGGCGTACACCGGAAAGAACAACCCCAACGCGATACAGACGATGAGGGCGGCAACCGCGACGACACCGGACACGAGGCCGGAGGGTTGCGCCTTCCTGATGAAAAAGCCAAGCCCGACGGCGGCCACGATAAACAAAATCGACGTTGTGGCGACCGAGGCGTTGGCGTCTATCCGGGCGCCGTTGGCGGCAATGCCCATGAACGTACCCGCCACGATGTCGGCAAACGCGGCGACGACCAGTATGGAAAAGAGCCACACAAACGCGAGAAACAGCCGCTTCCCGGTCTTGCCGATATAACTCTCGATGATGAACCCGATGGTCTTCCCTTTGTTCTTTACCGAAGCATAGAGCGCGGCAAAATCCTGCACCGCGCCAATAAACACCCCGCCGATCAGAATCCACAGCAACACGGGCAACCACCCGAACATCGCCGCCTGAATCGGCCCGTTAATCGGCCCCGCGCCCGCGATAGAAGCAAACTCGTGCCCAAACACGACGCTGGGCTTGGCCGGCACATAATCGACCCCGTCTTCAAACTCGACCGCCGGGGTTTTCCGCTTGGGATCAATCCCCCACTTCTTCGCCAGATAGCGCCCGTAGAGCACATACGCCAGCACCAGCACCACCGCCGCAATAACGAGCATCACTAAACCATTCATAAAATCCTCCGTGTTCTTAAATCAGAATTTTTTTATTATAAGGCAATTTGCGGGGCTTGTCAAGGCCAGTTTCCTTGTTTTGTCAACGTTCAATAGAAATGTCCCCTGTTTCCGTTCAATAGAAACGTCATTTACTTTGATAACGGGTCGGTGTGCAAGCGGCCGAGATAGCCACCCCAAGCAGTACGCCTCTTGGGACGGGTGCTGTTTAGGGGGCGGGTGGTAGACTTTTTATGCGTCAATTTGCTATACTTGTCAACAGTATTTTAAAAGAGGGCGAGAGGATACAATAATGTTATTAAAAAATTCGGTGATAATGCGATTGAAAAAGTACGGTTTTCCGCTTGGCATCTGTGGAGCGACATTCGTTTTGTGCGTTATTATTGTCGTGTTCAACGTGACTCTGTTGAAAAAACCGCTATTTCAGCAAAAGACGGACCTGGTTGCCCCGTCCGTGGCAAAATACGAAAAAGACGGCAATCTGTATATTGTTGATGACTCAGGTCTCAGGCTGATTTCCATGACACTCGATGGCAGGATAAACTATACCATTACGGTAAACACGGCTGAAGAGTATACGCGGTTTTATGATCTTGCGGTAGATGAAATGGGGAATCTTTACGTCTACGCGATGGAGGTGGAAACCGACGCCTATCTGACCAAACGGGACACGATCCGAAAGTATGACCGGGCCGGCCGGTTCGTAAAAAATATTCTTGCGATAGATTATGACGAAAACACAGAAGAAAGACCCCGTTTCTTTCCCCAGTTTGGTTCCCTGCGTTGCGATAAAGCGGCGCTTACCTTTTCCCGGACCCGGCGGGACCGGGCCCAGATTTATCGGTATGATATTTACCGGGATACGTTAACGGAAAAAGATTTTCTGCACCAAGGTCCGCACGGCGGCACAAGTCTCCAGGACTTCGCGGTCGAGCGGGTTGCGGTAAAAGATTTTGACAACTTTGTCTATACAACCAGGGATGGGGACATTTATGAAGTGCGGGATGCGGGCAGCCCCGTACTACGCGCTTCTTTTAACTTTACCGAAGACGGAGGCGGCATCATTCCAGACTTTCCCTTGTATGATTCACGGGGAACTATTGTTTTTATCGATGTAATCTCCTCGTTTCTGTACTATCTTGACGATGCGGGCGCGATAACCGGGGCCGTTCCCGAAATGTTTTTAGAAGAGGTGTTCACCGAGGAGGTTCCGGCGCAACGTACCAATTACGGGTTATGGGAGGGCCGTTTTTCGGGGATCGCCGGCGAGCTGGTGTGGTATTATGACGGCAGCCGGTTCGAAACGTTCAAGGAGGGCCTCCTTCTTCCGTTGCGGGAACGGGCTGCGGTTATGGCAGTTCAAATTTGCTTCGCGCTGGGGATTGCCGCATTGTTGCTGGGACTGTACTTATTGTTTGCGCGGATGCTGGATTGGTATATCTCGCTTATTATCAAGCAGGCCGTCATTATTATCCCTTTAACCATTATCGGTTTTGTTGTTTTGTATTCGGTCTTTTCCACTTTTTTACTCGACAGTCTCAACAATGAGATCATGAATGAACTCAATTTCCTCGCGGAATACTGCTCCTCTCTCATAAGCGGCGATGACCTTGATTCGATTAAAAGTATCAAAGACAGTAACGGGGAGACCTATAAGCGGATAGCGCGGATGTTAAAGGACGTGGTCGGAGAAAATAAGCGCAAGTGGAACAAAGCGTTTTACGCGTCGGTCATCAAGGTCATTGATAATGAGGAGTTCATTGTTGCGATGTCAAACGATGAAGCGAGCTTGTTCCGCCCTGAGGGATTTTATATAACGTTGGATAGTAAGGAGTACGCGCTGGTCACCGAGGGAAAGCCTTTTTCCAGCCTGTTCATCAACTACACAGGCGCGTGGGCGTATTCCAATTTTCCCATCTACAACAGCGGCGGAAATTTTTCCGGCATTTTTGAAATAGGGCTTGATCTGATGGCATTCAATATCAACAATCTGAAATATCGGCGGTTTATCACGTTCATTATCGCGGTTATTGTTCTTGTTATTTTGGCCGCGCTCATTCTGGTAATGTCATTTGTCATCAATCAACTGTCGAAGATCGCGCGGGTTTTTGACGCCATCGCGTTAGGCGAATATTTCTCGCGGGCAACCTATTCCGCGAAAGACGAATTGGGTACCGTGAGTCTCGGTCTGAACCAAATGGCGAATAAATTACAGCAACAGATTGATTACATCAAAAAAATGAATGAATCGGCTATCCATTTTGTTCCAACTCAGTTTTTGGAATATCTTGGGGTAACGGACATTACCCAGATGAAACTGGGCGACCATGTGCGCCGCGATCTCTCGGTGCTGTTTTTCGACATACGGTCATTTTCCCTTCATTCCGAGGTTTTATCCACCCAAGAGAATTTTTTCTTTATCAATAAAATACTCAGCGTTGCGGGACCGGTCTTGAGAAAACATAACGGATTTGTCGATAAGTTTATCGGAGATGCCGTTATGGCCCTTTTTGTGGATGCTACGGACGCGGTAGAAGCCGGCATCGAGGTGTACCGCCGGGTGGTGCTTGACCGTACGACGCGGATAAAAGTCGGCATTGATGGTATCAATATCGGCATAGGCATCCATACCGGATCGGTGATGATGGGAATCGTGGGCGAACCTGAACGTTTTTCGAATACGGTTATTTCTAAAAACGTCAATTTGGCTTCGCGGGTGGAGTCGCTGACCAAACAGACCAAGTCAGGAATGCTGATTACGCGGGATACGCTGAACCAGCTTGCCGACAAAGAAAACGAGTTTCAGCACCGGTTTATCGGCCTGATTCAGGCGGCAGGGGTAAACGAAGTGATAGGGCTCTTCGATATGCTGGACGCGTTGCCCGAATCGGTGCGGAAACGACGGCTTGCCACAAAAAGGATTTTTGAGTCGGGCATCAGAAAATATCATATCAAGGAGTACCGGGCGGCGGCAATCCGGTTCGAGGCGGTCGTTAAAGCAGACCCATCGGATGTTTGCGCGGAGATCTGCCTTTCCGAAGCGAAAAAACACCTTGAAAATCCCGATCTGCCCAGCGTGTTTGTTTTCAATAAGAAATAACGGGACAACGACGGCAGTCCCCGCATCATGAGAGGCGCAGTTTCCAGAAACTCACGTCCGTCCAGCGGCCGAATTTGAAGCCGAGTTCGTCCATGTCTGCCATTTTTTGGAAGCCGCATTTCTTGTGCAGGGCGCAACTTGCATCGTTGGGGATGCCGAGGATGGCCATAATCGAGTGTTTGCCGCATTTTCTCGCGCCGTTAATGAGGGATTCCAGCAGTTGGGTGCCGATGCCGGTTTTTTGCCGCCCATTTTTGACGTAAATCGAATCTTCCACGGTGAAACGGTAGGCGCAACGGGGATGGTAGGCGTGCAGGTAGGCGTAGGCGATGAGTTCGCCGTCCTCTTCGTAGACATACCACGGGAGGTCTTTCGTGACGGTTTCGATGCGCGCTCTCATTTCGGCGGCATCGACCGGTTCTTCCTCAAAGGTAACGACGGTGTTCAGCACATAATAGTTGTAGATGTCGCACATCGCTTGTGCGTCTTCGAGAGTGACCGGCCTAATCATGTTCGTCCTGTCCGGTTTGTCCGTCTTGTCTGGCGTGCTCGACGCGGCCGCTCTCCTGTCCCGTTTGCTCAACGCGGCCGTCTTTGCCGCTTTGTCCGCCTTGTCCGGGGTCTTGCGCGGAAAACGGGTCTGGAGGGGCGGGTTTACGCGGGGCCCCGATCGGCGAATCGTTGTTGAACACATAGAGGTAGGTCTGGGTTGCGCCGTTTGTGATCTGCCTGACCGCGTCGGCCTTCCGCCCGAAATGGGATTCAAACCCGATATGGTCGGTGATCACGGCGAGTTTCCATGCGGGGAAGCGGCTGCGGAGATGGGCCATGCGCTGGTAGACCGCCTCGGCTTCGGCAATGTTCCCCAGCCGGTTTCCGTAGGGCGGGTTGGTCACGATAAAGCCTTCACTCTCGTCCTCCGGCGCGCTGGTATTCTCCATCGGCAGTAACCGGAAGGCCGGCTGATGCGGGAATCGCACGACAACCGGCTTTTTCATCGGTCTTGCGCCCGACACCTTCACCGTTACCGTTTTCGCGGGTGCCGGAGCGGGTACTGTAGCAGCGCTTACGCCTTTGGCCAGAGCCTCGGCACGGAGCATATTGGCCCGCGCCGCTTCCACCGCAGCCGGGTCCGAATCGCTTCCCCCGATACGGATGCGGCGGCTGAAATCCACGCGGGCGAGCAGTTCCTTGCGGATGGTTCTCTCGATGGTGTCGTCGGCGATGACAAGATCGGCGATGGCGAATTTCCGCCCGACTCCGGGGGCCATGTCCCACGCGAACATCGCCGCCTCGATAGCGATAGTGCCCGCACCGCAGAACGGGTCGTATAAGGGAAATTTCCGCCGCCACCCGGACAAGAGCAGAATCGCCGCCGCCGTTGTCTCGCGCAAGGGGGCCGGGCCGCCTTCGGTCCGGTAGCCGCGCTTGAAGAGCGGGTCGCCCGAAACGTCCAGCATGATGGAAACAATATCTTTTTCGATATAGACACGGATATCCGCGATCTTGCCGTCTTCGGGCAACCGTTCCACCTTGTAATGTTTACAGAGCCGGTCGGCCACCGCCTTGTGGATCATCGCCTGGATCGTCCGCTCGTCGTCAAGTTTTGAACGGTTTGTCCTGATTTTGCTCACGATAACGCCCATGCCTTCAGGGATATACTTTTCCCATTCCACGTTGCCTGCGTTGTAGAACATCAGGTCAAGGTCTTGGGCTGGATAACGCGCCGTTTCGATCAGCACCCGGTCCGCCACCCTGAGACAAAAGAGCGTCCGGTAGAGATTTTCGATCGACGCGAAAAACCGGACGCGGCCAAAACTGGTATCGAGTACGGTTATCCCCAGATGCTTCAACTCGTTCGAGACAACCTTTTCCGCGCCCACCGCGCACAATGCAATCGCCGTTTCTTCGTTTTTCATAGGTTATGGAGCCGCAAGTCCTGCCGCCCTCGGATAGGCTATCACATCACGGATATTGACCATCCCGGTAACATACTGGATGAGCCGTTCAAACCCCAGCCCAAATCCCGAATGCGGCACGCTTCCATAGCGGCGTAAATCAAGATACCACGAATACAGATTTGTGTCCATACCCAGTGATTTCATGCGCGATTCCAACTTTTCAAGGTCGGCCTCGCGCTCGGAACCGCCGATGATCTCGCCCAGTCGGGGAACCAGCACGTCCATCGCCCGCACGGTCTTCCCGTCATCATTCATCTTCATATAGAAAGCCTTTATCGAAGCCGGGTAATCGGTTACGATCACCGGCCCTCGCGCAACCTCCTCGGTCAAAAACGTTTCGTGTTCGCTTTGCAAGTCGCACCCCCACGAAGGCTTAAACACGAACCGCCCGGCATTTTTTTCAAGCGCCGCAACCGCGTCCGTATACGGGATATGCGTAAACTTCGATTTAACGACAGCCGACAGCGTGTCGATGAGGCCGGGCTGAATGCGCTCGTCAAAGAACGCCAAGTCGTCCCTGCATTCCGTAAGCGCCGTCTCAAGCAGAAACTTGATAAAATCCTCGGCGAGGGCCATGTTGTCGTGCAACTCGAAGAACGCCGCCTCAGGCTCGATCATCCAAAACTCGGCCAGATGGCGGGCCGTGTTTGAGTTCTCGGCGCGAAACGTCGGCCCAAACGTATACACGCGGGAAAGTGCCGTCGCGTAGGTCTCCGCCTCAAGTTGACCGGACACCGTGAGATAGGCATTTTTCCCGAAAAACGGCCTCTTTTCTCCGTCCGGCCCGGCAATGTCGGCGGAAACCCGAAACATCGCCCCCGCTCCCTCCGCGTCTGAAGCCGTGATCACCGGCGTATGCACGTACTGAAACCCGCGCTCCTGGAAAAACGTATGCACGGCAAACGCCAGCCTGCTCCTCACCCGCGCAACCGCCCCAAACGTGTTCGTTCGCGCCCGCAGATGGCTCATCTCCCGCAAAAATTCGAGCGAATGCCGCTTCTTTTGCAAGGGATACCCCGCGCCCGCCTCCCCGATCACCCGAATGCTTGTCGCCATAAGTTCGCAGGTCTGCCCCGCCGCCGGAGACGCGGCCAACGTCCCCTCGACCACGACCGCCGCCCCGGTGACCGCCAGAGCCAGTGCCGCCTCCGTTTCCGCCTGAAGTCCCGCCTCCCGATTAAACGTACATTGCAGGTTCGCCATACACGACCCGTCGTTCACCGCGACAAAGACCACGCTTTTCATGTCGCGCTTCGTCCGCACCCAGCCCCGCACCGTCCGCGCGGCCCCAAACGCCGGATTCGCCAGCATCTCTCTCAAAAGAACCATACCTTTATTATACCACAAAACGCGCAAAAAACACAGGCCCCACGGGGAATGGCAGCGTCATTTACTTTTATAAGATAGAGTCGATTTCCTTAAGAATACCTAAAGAGGGGGACGCCTCCCACTGTCAACAACTTAAGGATTTCCTCCCCCCCCCCCCATTCTCCTTCTCAACAGTTTGACTTGTGGTTGTGGTGAAACCGGGCTTTGCGGGGCGTCTTGTTCCGCTCCACCTCCCGGTTTAACCGTACCG
>JAISZQ010000300.1 GCA_031269165.1 Spirochaetaceae bacterium | reverse complement strand
GGTGGGCGTACCCCAAGCGTCCACGGACGGACGCATTACTGAAGCACACCGTAGGTGTGCCACGCCCCGGCCGGAAACCCGAAACAGGACGTTGAGGGTTGTAGGCTCTGCCCCCGTAGGCGACCCGCAGGGTTCGCCCCGCCCCCGGATCCGGCTCAACGCTTCGCATTGAGCATGGAGTTTCGGAACAAGCGGGGTAAAGCCCGCGACCGGATCACAGCGGAGGCTTGCGTCTCGCGGAGTTTTGGAACAGCCTCAAATGACGTTGTTCTGGAAGGCATGGTGGTTTCATCGTAGAATTTCTTATATATTTATAGTTTTTTTACTATTGCGTCCTCGAAAAAACGAATTTACCCTGTACTGAAGTGGGATATTTGCAAAACGCATATTCCAAAAACTTATCTTTTTTATGGAGGAAACGGGTTATGAAGTGTGTGAAAAGAAGCGATGGTCTGGTAAGGCCGATAATCGCGCTGGGGCTCATGGTTTTTCTTGCGGCAAACGCGGTGGCCGGGGGCAAGGTGGATTCGGGGGAAAGCAAGGCGGGTGCCAAAACCGACATTGTTTTGATGATCGAAACGGCGTCGTCTCCGCTGAATAAGGAAAAGATCATTCCGAAGCTCAGGGAAAAATTTCCCGACGTTAATTTTATCTCAAAGCCGAAGGATGATTCGCAGATAGAAAAGGCGGTGAAAACGACATTTATCGGCGGCGATGCCATTGATATTGTCGGTTTCTGGCCCAACCAGATGCGGATTTTTACCGAGAGCAACATGGCCCTTGACCTTACGCCCTACCTTAACGCCGACCCGCAGTGGAAAAATGTGTGGTCTCCGGGCGCGGTGGAATCGGGAAAGATCGACGGGAAATATGTCGCCGTGTCCTACCGTACCACCTACCCGCTGATTCAGATCAACAAATCGTTGTTTGAAAAGGCCGGGGTTACGGTCAAGGACAAATGGACGTGGGCCGAGTTCGTGGACGCCTGCAAGAAAATAAAGGCAAACACCGACGCCTTCCCCTTCGGCATCAATTCCGTGTGGGGTTGCTGGCTGGTGAGAAACGGGCTCTTGCAAATTTGGGACACCGATGCGGAGATGGAGGCGTTTAACCGGGGCGAGGTGTCGTTTAACGATGCCCGCGTGAAAAAAGTGTTCAGCGATGTTGACGCGCTCTATAAATCCAACTACATCTATCCTGGCGAAGGCGCGCTGACCTCCTCGAATGACCAAGTCTTGTCGGCTTTTGCGCGGGGCAGGGTCGCCATGATCGGGAACGTGAACGGAAACGCGATGAAAACGGTAAAAGACACCGTCGCGGGGGCTTTTGAAGTGGTAACGGTAAGCTGGCCCAACATGGGGACGCCGTCTTCCTTCAGGCTGCTTGGCGGCAACGATGGCTACTTCATTCCGGCCAACACCAAGCATCCCGACAAGGTGGTCGAAGTACTGAAATACTTGACGAGTGTCGAGATCTTACAGCTCTGGGCCGACGACGGCAAAATTGTCCCGTCCGGGAAGGTAACGTCTTCCGACGCGAGTTACGCCGCCTACGGCAAAGACGCCTCCAGTGTTGTGGCGACAGAGATCATTCAAATTTCCTCGGAAATAAATGATTATATCGTGAACAACACCCCGGCGAACTATGTGTTGTACGGCGAAAAGGCACTTGCCGAACTGGAAGACATCCGCAAGGCCATAAAATAGCCACTTGCCGCCACTTGCCGTGGAGGCGTTTAGGGGATGGACGTGATGGGAAATCGCGTCTGTCCCCCTACGGGGGAAAGAAAGCCCTTGTCAAATGGTAAGGGGGAGTATGTTGTCTGTTCAGCCCATGAAAAAGAATTCCGGTAGCGCGAATGCCGGGGTCAGGCTTATCGGCGCGTTGTTTATGCTGCCCGCCGCGATTATGATCCTCTTTTGCATCGTTATTCCGCTTGTCTGGAATCTGGTGCTTTCCTTTATGGAATGGAACGGGAATTCCGCCGTGCAAGTTGTTGGACTTGACAATTACCTGAAAATGCTTACCGACAGAAAGTCCTACACGTCCATCTCCAATTCATTGTTTGTCGGCATCGTTTCCACAATAACGAGTATGGGGCTGGGTGTATTTTTGGCCCTTTGTGTCTACCGCCTCTCGAACCGGGAATCGGCGTTCTGCCGTTTCGTTTATTTTTGTCCCAGTATGCTTCCCACAACGGTGATCGGGCTTCTTTTTGTGTTTGTTCTGGCCCCCGACGAGGGCATTGTCAACTTTGTCCTTCGGTCTATAGGGCTTTCTTCTCTGGAAAAGGCGTGGCTTGCAAATCCGAAAACGGTGCTCTGGACAATCTCGATTGTTCAGGGCTGGAAATTGTCGGGGACGGTGCTCATGCTGTTTTATACCGGCCTCATCAGAATACCGCCGTCTTTATTCGAAGCCGGAAAACTCGAAGGCATCACCTATTTAGGGGAAATCAAAATGATCATTCTGCCGCTTCTCAGGCCCACCGTGGTGCTTTCGCTGTCGATGACGTTGCTTTCGGCGTTTCGGACGTATGACATTGTTTGGTCAATGACGAAGGGCGGCCCCGGCGATCTGTCAAAAACCGTCCCGATACGAATCATCGAAACCGGCTTTATCTTTAGCCAGTTTGGTTATGCCGCGGCACTCGGCATCGTCCTTACGGTGCTGGTCAGCATCTGCATTGTCGCGGGAAGAATGTCCCTGCGGGGGGAAACGTATGAATACTAGGCTGTTTTCCCGTTCCAAAAATATTCCTGCTGCCGTGTCGTTGCGCCTTGTCATGATCGTATTCATGGCGTTGTTTATCGTGCCGATACCCTTTTCACTTTTCACCTCGTTCAAAAGCCAGCCTGAGTTTTACCGGAATATTTGGGGGCCGCCTGAACAGATCGTCTTGGGCAATTACGCGGACGCCTTCATTGTCGGGAACATCGGCAATTACTTTTTAAGCAGCATCATTATCGCGGCGTTTTCCCTCGTGTTAATCCAGATACTGTCCATTCTGATGGCCTACGCGCTGGCGCGGCTCCACATTCCTTTCGCGGAACTCATTCTGGTCGCCCTGCTGGTCATACAAATACTGCCGACCGAATCGCAGGTTGTCCCATTGTATATCATGTTCGCAAAAATCGGGCTTTTCAAAATCCCGTACTGGGGCATTATTCTGGCGTATACCGGGTGGTCTCTTCCGGGAACCGTGATTATTATGAAAAACTTTTTCGAGACGATACCCGCCGAGCTCATGGAATCGGCCCGCATCGACGGCAGCGGCGAGACGCGCACACTTATCCAGATCATGCTGCCGCTGATGAAAAGCGCGATGGCAACCTGCCTTGTCTTTAACTTCAAATTCGTGTGGGGCGAGTTGATGTGGGCGCAGATCGCCACGGCCCTTACCGACAAGGGCGTCCCGCTCACCATCGGGCTGCTCAACTTCCGGGACTCCTACGGCACCAACTGGCCCATGCTGACCGCCGCCATCTGCATGGTGATGATCCCGTTATTCGTCGTGTTCCTTTTTACCCAGAAATACTTTGTCGCGGGCCTCACGGCGGGAAGCGTGAAGGGATAACGCCCTAATCACGGTTACCCAGGGCAACGTCATTTACTTTTTTACCGACAAAGGTTCTCCAATCAGCATGACGTTGAAGCGTATTAACCCAACGGACCTTTGGTCCGTGTTGGTTCGGGTGGTTCGTGGTAAAAATTCTTGCAATTCAGCCATTTTTTGGTTGTTGAAAGGAAATGACGTTACCCTGCCCTCTTCCCGCGTGCGTGTGTGTTGACATTTCTGACGCGGTCAGGGCATTCCAGTCAATCCCCGCCGGAAGCTTGAAAACCCTGACGGTGGATAACGGGAAAGAATTTTCAGGGCACAAGGCACTGGCGCGGGATTTGCAGTGCGACATATATTTTGCCCATCCTTACCATTCATGGGAGCGGGGACTGAACGGGCACACCAACGGGCTGATACGGCAGTATCTTCCCAAAGGGGCTTCCTTTGAAACGCTTGATAAAGAGCAGCTTGACAAGATTGTTGAAAAAATCAAGGCTCTTGCCCATCGTCCCCGCAAGTCTTTAGAACCTGTTCAAAAACCCCACAGGATGTCCGCCTCCGCTGTGATTCGGTCGCGGGCTTTGCCCGCTTCTGGAGTTTCGGGCGGAGCTTCGCCCCACTTTTCCGAAACTCCACGACTGAAAGTTGAGACGGGGGCGTTACGGGGGTCTGACCCCCGTTGAAGGGGGTAGCGTAGGGCGTAGACCGGAGCGAGGGGGAAGGCGCGGCAATTTGCCGATTCCCCCTTTTTCTGGGTTTTTTAACAGGCTTTGAAAAGATTCTGAACAGACTCTAAGTACTACCCTTTCAAAAACTTCTTCATAAATCCGCTCAGGCCGCCTTCATCGGGGATGTCGGTTTTCTCAAGACGGCTCACGATATGCGCCAAACACTGGGATGCCTTCGCGCGCGGATCCAGCACCATGAAAGGCCGCTGTTTCAACACCGCTTGCGGCACCACCGGATCCTCATAGATAAACCCAAGATAATCGACTTTGATATTGAGAAATTGGGCGGCGATCCCGATGAGCCGATCGGCGACTTTTTTTCCCTCGGCAACCGAGTGCACCCGGTTTACCACCAGTCTAACACCGATGTTCAGATTGCTTACCTCGGCCGCGATGATTTTGATCATGCTGTACGCGTCGGTAATGGCGGTCGGTTCAGGCGTTGTGATAACCACCGCGTCATCGGCGGCGGCGACAAAATCTATCACGTTGATGGATATACCCGCGCCGGTATCGATGATGATAATATCCGCATTGGACAGCGTTGCAAGTTCTTGGATAAAGTGCAGCCGTTCCTCGTTCGCCAGGTTTGCGATTTTGGAAAAACCCGACGCGCCGGCCACGATCGAAATGCCGTACTCGGTTTCCAGCAGGATTTCCCGCATCGTCTTCTGTTTGCGGATCACATGGTAGAGATTCCATTTGGGGATAATGTTCAAAATCACGTTCACGTTGGCAAGTCCCAGATCGGCATCCATGACGACGACCTTTTTGCCCATGCGGGCATAGGCCAGTGCCATGTTTACCGACGTGTTGGTCTTGCCGACCCCGCCTTTCCCCGAAGTAACGGCGATGATCCGTGTTTTTTTTATCCGAAGAGGAGAAGCGCCGCCCATTTCGCGTATATTGTCAGAGTGTTCTTTCATAACTTCCTTACTATTGTCTCACTCGTGGTTGGACCTGTTTCAAAATTCAGCATAAAGGAGACGGGTTGCCGCGTCTCCCCCTTCGCTACGGGCGGCCAAGCGCACAGAGCCATCCTCCGCTACCCCCCTCTCCAAGGGCGCTGCCCCCGTAACGCCCCGTCAAGGGGCCGCAGGGACTCGTAAACCCCCTGAGGTTTTGAAACAGCCTCCTTTGTCTCGTTCATGGTTATGAAAACCACTTGCTGTGAAGGCCCTTGGGTGTTCCCCAGGAAGAAGCATCGGTGTCCCCGATCAAACGGTGTTCGCTTATGGAGGAGAGAAAGCCCTCTTCCCCCGAAGGCGCCTGCGGTGGGCGAAGCGGAACTTTCTCCCCCCGAAGGGGGGCCGATGCTATTTCCCCTTACGCCGCCCTCACCTCCCCGGCAGGTGTACCGCACTTTCCCATCACACGCCCCCTGAGTGAAGCCCCTGGGGGGCTAAGCCTGAGAGTTTTGCGAGGAAATGCCCGGCGTTCCCCCGTTCTATGTCATAGGGCACCTCCTGCCCGGTCGTCACAAAGGAAATTTTCTTCCCTTTTTCGATGAGGCAACTCAAGGCTCCGCCTATGTTCCGTGTTTCATCCAGTTTTGTCAGCACCACCGAACGGTAATTAAAAAATTCAAAAGCCCTCAGCGTATCGGCGATATAGTCATCCCGTGCCGTTGCGGAAAGCGCAAGATGATACTCGGCGTCTTCTCCGCATCCGTCAAGCAGTTCCTTCATTTTGGCAAGTTTCACCGCCTCGTACGGGTTCGTCCCAAACGTGTCTACTAAGATAATATCGGCATCTTCGCGGTGAAACCTGACCTCTTTTTGCAATTCCTCCCGGTCAAAGAGGTTTTGATAGGGAATCCCCAGCAATTCCCCGTATTTTTCAATCTCTTCGCCCGCGCCAATCCGGTATCGGTCGATCGAAAACAACGCCGCCTTCTGTTTGTAACGGCTCACGGCCCGCGATCTGTCCTGTGTGTCCCCGTTGGCTTTTTCAGGCCGGGTACAGGCAAACGCGATTTTTGCCAACGTCGTGGTTTTTCCCACCCCCGTCGGCCCGACCAGCACAAAAATCCTCGGCTTTGATGTCCGTTCCCGCTCTTCGTCGTAGAACAGAATATCCCCGCCGATCCACGCGCGCACCTTTTGTTCAACTGCCGCAATGTCGTCCAGCGCCGCAAGGGAAAACTCCCGCCTGAGCCGTTCAACCGTCTTGCCGGTATAGGCGGCGGAAAACCCGTTCGCCCGCAGCGCGTCCCGGATACGCAAGATCGTCTCATGCTCCGTACTCTCAGGCGAGGCGGCCGCTCCCGTTGCCGTATTCACCGCCGCTTTCAGTCCGGCAATCTCTTCCAGCAACTGGTTCATAAGATCCTCGCTCAAACGGGGTTGCCGGACCTCTCGTGCCTCTTGCACGGCGGGACTTGTTTCCCGCGCCGCCGCCGCAAGCAGTTTCTTCTCCGTTTCAAGCTCGCGTCCCATGAGAACCGGCGCGGCGTACTTGGTCAGATCGGGGTGCGGCGTGATATAGCCCCGGTATTCGGTCCGCCTCGTCCTCAGCAACCCGTCAGAAACAGGCTCGGAAGACAGAATTTTCACCACCCCGTCTCCATACCTTTTGCGAACTTTCGCCCGGCAATCCTCTTCCGAACGTGCCACCATCGTAAACTGCTCCATTTTATTCACTCGGTTTTATTATAGCACATTTCCGCCGCTACCGCAATGAACTTTTTGAGAAACGCGGCAATTCCGAGTTCAAAACGTCATGTCATTGAGGCTGTTCCAAAACCTCAAGTTTTGGAACAGCAACCTTTAAAAACGTAGTTTCGCAAGGCTAAAGCCATGCTTTAACTAGGCTTTAGCCTGAGAAACTACATGAGCCTGTCAAAACT
>JAISZQ010000204.1 GCA_031269165.1 Spirochaetaceae bacterium | reverse complement strand
TGCGCCACCCCTCCGCATATATACCGCGCCGCCACGTCCGTGTATGTCGCCTGCTCTATCCGCCGCGAGCCGAACGTCCCCGTCGCGTAGCAGTATATCAGCAACGCCGGCATCATTTCTGGCGGATACTGCTCGCTCCCCGTCCCCCGGTTGTTGACCTTGAAGCGGGTCAGGTTAAGCTTTTCCACTATATCAACGATAAAATAGGCCAGGTGATCCGCAGGAAGCCAGTCCCGCAGGTCAGGCGGGAACAGCATCGGGATGTCCCGGTCAATCTGAAAGAATCTCTCGCTCATATTCCCAGTATATCACTTATCGGGCTTGTCGGCTCCTCCGGTACTAAGTCCCACAGACTCCTAGAGGGCTTTCATCCAATCATTATCTATTCGCGCGAAGCGCGCATCATTTTCCATTCTCCATTTATCATTTTCCATTCGCGCGAAGCGCGCAACGCGCGCTTGACATGCCGCCGTTCTCCATCATATACTACCGTGAAACCATGAAGGTTTCGTCTGTCATGAAGGCACAAGGGGCTCAAGACGCGCCCCACCACATTAATCTCTTGAGGAGGTGCGTTATGCACATGGCAGATGCGTTGTTGTCGCCGCCGGTTGGCGGTTTGATGCTCGCGGCAGGTGTCGCGGCAATCGGTGTTTCGGTGAAGAAGATCGGCTCGGGCGGAGGCGGTCTCGACGAGAAAAAGATCCCGATGATGGGCGTGATGGGGGCCTTTGTCTTTGCCGGGCAGATGATCAATTTTACGATTCCGGGCACGGGGTCTTCGGGGCATATCGGAGGCGGTGTGTTGCTCGCGGCGATTCTGGGGCCGTTTCCGGCACTCATCACGCTGGCGAGCGTGTTGCTGATCCAGTGCCTGTTTTTCGCGGACGGCGGGCTTCTCGCCTACGGGTGCAACGTCGTCAACATGGCCGTTATCCCCTGCCTTCTCGCCTTTCCGTTCATCTACAAACCAATCGTGGCAAAGGGCCTGAGCAAGAAGACGATTTCCGTCGCGGCGGTTCTGTCGGTCGTCGTCGGCCTCCAGCTTGGCGCGTTCGGCGTCGTGCTCGAGACGCTGGTCTCCGGTGTAACCGAGTTGCCCTTCGGGACCTTCGTGCTGTTGATGCAACCCATTCATCTGGCAATCGGTCTCGTGGAAGGTGTTGTGACGGCGGCGGTGCTGTGTTTCGTGCACAGCGCGCACCCGGAATTGCTTGAAAGCGCGATCTCAGGCGGCAACAATGCCGATGGTAACAGTGCCGGCGGCAACAGTGCCGGCGGCAAGCGGATAAGGACAGTCGTCGTCGTGTTTGCCGTGCTCTCGGCGCTTATCGCGGGCGGGCTCTCGATCCTCGCGTCGTCCAACCCGGACGGCCTCGAATGGGCGATGGAAAAGACGGCCGGAACCGCAGAGCTCGAACGGGAAGGCCCGGTCTTCCAAGCCGCCGCCGGTGCCGTTGAAAAGACCGCGTTCCTTCCCGACTACGCGCTGAAAGACGGCGAAGGTTCGGGCGGCGAAACGGCCCTTGCCGGTATCGTGGGCAGCGTCATCACCGTGATCATTGCGGGTGGGGCGGGATTGCTCATCCATGCAACGAGGGCGGCGCGAAGGGTGACACAAGAAAAGAAGGCGGTGTAAGTGGGACAATTCCACAAGGCGGGCGGCGGCATCGACCACCTCGAACGGCTCGGACGCGGCGGCTCGCCCATCCACGCCCTGCACCCTGCGGCAAAAGGCCTCGTTACCCTGGGCTACATCGTTGCCGTCGTCTCGGTGCCGCCCGCACATCTCAGTGCCCTTGTGCCCTTCCTCCTCTACCCGGTGCTGGCCGCCTCGGTGTCCGGCACCCCGTGGAGGCCCCTCTTCGCCCGGCTCGTTCCCGTACTCCCCTTCGTGCTCTTCTTCGGCCTCTCTAACCTCGTGCTGATGCGGGAACCGGCCTTTACCCTCGATAGCACCATGCTCGATAGCGCGTTCATCGTTACGCGGGGCATGGTCTCCTTCGCGGCCATCCTTCTCAAGACCACGTTCACCGTGTTCGCCGTACTCCTCCTCATCGCCACGACCCCGTTTTACGAAATCGCCGCGTGCGTCACCGCGCCCCCGGCCTTCCGCGTCCTCGGCCTGCAAATCGTCCTCACGATGCGCTACATCGCCACCCTGCTGGACGAGGCTGAATCGATGTGGACGGCCTACACCCTGCGCTCGCCCGCAACCAAAGCGGTGAGGATGAAAGATATGGGCGCGTTCATGGGCGGGTTGCTCCTCCGCAGTTTCGACCGCGCCGAACGAGTATTCTGCGCGATGAAGTGCCGGGGCTTCAGCGGCGTCTACCGGGGCATCGGGGGCAAACGCTTCACGCCAGCCAACCTCGCTTACGTGTCGCTCTGTACCGCCGCTTTCGTTCTGCTGAGACTGTGCAACGTGAGCGTGTTGCTGGGGAGATTGTTTTTCTAGGAGCATACATGCTGCGTGTTCAAAACCTCTATGCCGAATATCCCCACGCACAGCTTGGTCATGTGCTTGAGGACGTGAGCTTCATGGCCAACTCAGGCGAGCGGATTGCCCTGCTCGGCGCGAACGGCGCGGGGAAGTCTACGTTGCTCCTTGCCCTGCTGGGGGTGTTGCCCCCCGGTCATACGGCGGGCTCCATCGAGGTGTGCGGTATCAAACTCGAAAAGGCCACGTTGACCCACGTGCGGGCGCGGGCGGGCCTAGTCTTTCAGAACCCGGACGACCAGCTTTTCATGAGTACGGTCTGGGAAGACGTGCTGTTCGGCCCGCTGAACTACGGCAGGGACAAGACGACGGGAACGACGATTGAGACGGCACACGGGGGGATCAGTCTTGAGGAGAAGGCCCGTTTCCTCCTGGATTCCCTCGGCATCGGCCATCTGAAAGACCGCATGAGCCACAAACTATCGGGCGGGGAAAAGCGCCTTGCCGCCCTCGCCTCCGTGTTGATCATGGAACCGCAGGTTCTCCTCCTTGACGAGCCGACCGCTTTCCTCGACCCTCGCGGCAAACGCGCCCTCACCACCATCCTCGCATCACTCCCCCAGACGATGCTCATCGCCACCCACGACATCCCCTTCGTCGAAGCCCTCGCCTCCCGCGCCATCGTCCTTTGCAAGGGCGTCATCCGCGCCGACGGCCCTACGGGAACCATTCTCCGCGATAAGACCTTGCTTGAGGAAAGCGGCCTGTAGCCCCCTTCGGGGGAATGGATAATTGAAAAGGGAGAATGGAAAATGACGGTCGTAAAACGCGCGGTCTCCAAGCTTTCAATAGCAATCGGCTCAACGCTTCGCGTTGAGCCATTGAACTTGTGGAGAACCTTCCCCGGCTGGATTGCTTCACCAACGGCAACTATGCTGCCGCAGGTTCGCAATGACGATCCCCCCGTCATTGCGAGCGGGCCACGTCATTGCGAGCGAAGCGAAGCAATCCAGTGTGAGGGCCTTCTCCGGCCGGATTGCTTCGCCGCTACGCGCCTCGCAAAGACACCCCACTCACACCATTATTCTCCATTATCCCTTTGCGTAACGCGCCATCTTGCTTTTTCCCCCATCTTCCGGTATAGTATACCCATGACACTCATGCTCCCCAAAGTTGATTTTGCCTTCAAGCTCCTGTTCGGCGACGAGCGCAGCAAGAACATCCTCGTAGATTTTCTGAAGGCCGTCCTTCCCGAACTGGCCGAAGAGGAATTCAAGGAACTGACCATCGT
>JAISZQ010000199.1 GCA_031269165.1 Spirochaetaceae bacterium | reverse complement strand
CCGTTCAACATACAGCAGTCTGAAAATGTCCATCCGTTCTACAAGGTTCATCCTTTGATAACTCATCTTCCCTCCTAACGTACATTATACTTTTTGCGTTAGAAATTGCCGAGTGCCAGGAACTCGTACGCTATTAGGTTACATTTATAGACGCGCCGGTTCAAATCTGAAGTGCGAATAAATGCTCGTCATCTTCAAAAAGTAAATGCAATAGCCCTGCAATCCCCATCCCCCTAATCCCTGTTCCCTATCAACGCCCCGTCATTGCGGGCGGGCGGCACATTGCCGAGCGAAGCAGGCTCAACGCGCACGCTCAACGCGAAGCGTTGAGCCGTTGAGCGAAGGAGTTTGCGGCGGGCGTAGCCCGCTTATCGCAAACTCCACACCGCTAACGGCAACGATGTTGCCGCACGTTCGCAATGACGGTCATCCCCCGCCCAAAAGAAAGGGCCATCCCCGCAACCGCAAAGACAGCCCTTATCTGTTACCTAATCACTCCCAGCCGCCGCCATCGGGCCCGGGCCCCTTCGTGCTGTTCGTGCTGTCCAGATCATCATACTCCCCCGCCGTGCTGTCGCGTATGCCGTTGATTGTACAGACCGCGTGGCCATAGTTATTACCATTACCAGACCTGTTTTTCAGCGCCTCTGTCGCTTCCTGCCCGTAAATCGTGCCGCCGGTCTTTTTGAACGTGCTGCTGCCGGAGTAGACGCCGCCGCCGGAGCCTTTGCCAGAGGGGCCGGTTTTATTGCCGCTGATGATTCCGTTCTTCATCTCGAATGTGCTCATTAAAACATGCACGCCGCCGCCGTGGCCGCTGCTCTTGGAGTTATCGGTTTCATTGTCGCTGATGGTCCCCTTCTTCATGATAAACGTGGTACCGTTGCCGACATACACGCCGCCGTCGTGGCCCTTATTGGATTGCGAGGCCCCGGTGGTGTAGGCCGCCTTATTCCTGCTGATGGTCCCGTCGTTCATGTTGAACGTGCCCTTATAGACATACACGCCGCCACCGCTCTTGTTATCCGTGAGATACGCGCCGCTTTCCATGATCAGCGTGCCGCCGGTATCGACATACACGCCGCCGCCGTCGCCGTTGGCGACCTCATTGTTTCTGATGGTCCCGCCGTTCATGTTGAACGTGCCCCTGACATACACGCCGCCGCCGCCGTCGCTCTTGTTATCCGTGAGATCCGCGCCGCTTTCCATGTACAGCGTGCCGCCGGTATCGACATACACGCCGCCGCCGTTCTGGCTCTTGTTACCCGTGAGCCACGTGCCGCTTTCCATGTACAGCGTGCCGCCGGTATTCACCCTGATGAGGGAGGCGGTGTTGGCGGCCATCCCCTTGAAGGTGATGTTCGTCAGCGTCAGGGTGACGCCATCCCCCACGGTGATGAGGGGCGCGTTACTCGTATTCGTCCCGGTCAGCGTGACCTCCCGGCCGTTGCCGTCGATGGTTACGTTGGCGGGGCTGTTGTCGCTGTTGAGGACCAGCCCCACTGCCAGGAGGTCTTTATCCTCCTGGCCCAGTTCCACCATTTCCGTTTCCACCCCCTTCTTCAACGTAAGGGACACCGTGTCCTCGTCCTTCGCCGCCCAGATCTTATCGATGGCGCTGTCCTCCTTCCCGAGCGTCCCGGAAAAGAAGACGGTCGGTTGGTCCCCGCCCTGCATCCTGACGAAATCTTCCAGAAAGTCGCACCCCGTAAATCCCACGGCTATAATGCCGAGCGCGAACACCAATGCCGCGATACCACGAAAACCATTCTTCTTCATAATTGCTACTCCTTTGCGCGCCTTGCGCGTATGCGGTCTTTTCCCGCCGTCAAGATATATATAGTCGCGCAAGCAGGAATTTTTTTGTTCCTGCGGCGCGGATATACTCGCTTAGGCCGTTTTTTGCCTAAAAAAGATGCGTGGTAATGTCTGGATAAGAGCGCGCTGAGGGCGCGTTCAGATAAAAGATAAGAGATAAAAAGGAACAGGCGGACGTTTTCAGAGGGGGCTTGACACGATTTTAACGAGACAGTATTAAGGGCGGGGGGTTGTGAATGAGCCCGAGAATGGCATAATCTGTTTTTGCGCCCGTGTTAAAAGCATATAAAGTAAGTATATCACGTTAAAAAGGAAATGACAAGGGGGGTTAGCGAAAAAATTGCGATTTTAGTGAAAAAAGTTGCTTTTTTGCGGTCTTGGCTTAACGTAACCCGCAATATTGAAGGATATAACCTGAGCCTGTTCAAAAACGAATTGACAGTGCGCTAACGCGCGCGGTTTTGGAACAGCGTCATTTCTTTTGGAGAAGCACGATAACAGGACAATGACCGGGGAACCGTCGGTGAAATGAACGCCGGAAGCGGGGGAACTAGCCGATAAATATATGAGGGCCAATGTCAGCCGACACATGGAGCATGAAGGACAAAAGGCAGGACACCAGACCGCCCTTATCCGTTACCGAGAATATATACGATGCCGTCATACACCAGGGGCAAAAACGCCTTTCTTCGCTTTCTCGTCTCGTTTTTTGTCGCTTCGGGCGTTACGGCCGGGGTGTACGTTCTGCTTGACGGCCCGAAACTGGGGACGTTATTCGACTTCCTCGTAGCAAAACAAGAACAGGCCCCGGTCGCGCCGGAAATCCTCATCATCGAGACGGCAGGGACGGACACCCTCATGGATCCGACGACCGCCGCGCAGGTCATTATGACGATGGCGGAGATGGGAGCGGGCAGTTTGCTCATTCAGACGCCGATACTGGGCGTTTCCGCGTCTATCGACGACCGCGAGGCCGAGTTGCTAGACCTCTTTAACCGTGAATTTGATCATTTGGGCAGGAATATCCAGAACCTTTTCGAGGGTATCAGGATGGGAACCGTTCCCCCGGCGGAAACGGGCCGTTTTGTTGACGCGGTGCTGTCCTTTGCCGAGGAGGGAAAACAGAGGCTCATCAACGAGGCGGTGCATCGTAGCAACGCGGGGACGCTTGAACTGGAGCGGGCCAAAACGGTGTTTCCAAGCACCTGGATCGCGGACGACCATTCGGTCGAACTTGCGCGGCAAAAGCCGTCCGGCTCCTCGCGCAATTATGCCCCGTCCGCGCTGCTCTACTCACACGCCGCGCTTGATCCTGACGGGCGGCTCCGTCGTGTCGTGCCGCTTGAAACGGGCGACCTGTCGAACGACGTGCCGCATTATGAACACATCGGGTACCATGCGCTCAAAGGGCGTTTCGGCTCTGCGGCGATCGCCGCAAGTCCTGTCGGCCGGTATCTGATCATGGAGCAGATACCCGGTTTTCCGTCGGGAGGAGACCGCTTTTTCACGCTGGACAAAGACGGGGCGATCCTCCTTAAAGCCCTCCAAAAGGAACAGCGTTTCCGCTCGATACCGCTTACCGTTCTCATCGAATATGAAAAACTCGACCGGGCACTCTATAAAACCTTAAGCGAATCGACCGATATAGGGCGCTACGCCGACGTGAGTGCCGAAAAATATCCGTCGTATCTCTGGGAACGGGAACGGGAACTGCGAAACGGTCTCACCCTGAACGAGACACCGAACGAAACGGCAAACGAAACAACGAACGAAACGGCAAATGACTCGCTGAAACGCGCGTGGATTGACGCGCGGAACGCCTATTTCGCGGCACTCGACACGTTTTTTTATCAAAGTTCCGTGGAAAACAACCTTGTCGGCAGTTTTTTCTCGCTGCTCCAGAATGAAGAACTCAACGCTACGGGTAAAGAGCGGCTCGTCACGATGCGCGATGATCTTATGACCGCGTTCCGGTCGGGGCGCGACATCTACGACCAACTTGCCGAAATCCGCGCCAAACTCGACCACGAAATTCCCGATTCGTTTTGCATCCTCGGTGCCGCATCGGTCGATACCCTGGCTTCGGCGATGCTCGCAAACGCCATCATCTCAGGAAGCACGATAACCCCGGCTTCCGCCCGGTATATATTCTTCTGGTCGCTCTGTGCGGTGTTTTTATGCGCGTTCCTGCTCCGGCTATGTTCGCCTTTGCTGACGCTCCTCGTGGGAACGGTTTTCAGCGCGGCGGTGCCGGCCGGGTTTTCGTACTATTTTGTCGTTACCTCGGTATGGATCAACCCTTTGATCCCGTTGTGCGGCACGGCAAGCGGCGTTTTCGTCTCGGCACTCTGCGCGATGGTTATGAAACGGAGATTGACGCGCAAATTTCGCACCGCCTATGGCCCCTCTGTCGCCAAATCCCGCCTTACGCGCCTCATCCGCGCTGGTCGTCCTCGGCCCGAAGACCGGGTAACGATACAAGCGGCGATTGTCGCGGTGAAAAACCCGGCACTGAACCTCGTGGAAAACGGGAAAACGGCGGAAATGGCGGCTCAGGCGATCATCAATTTTCGCGACGAGGTCCGAAAAATGTTTTTGAAATCCGGCGCGGTGATAGCCGGAGTCCACGGGGACACGGTACTCATCGCCTTCGGCTCTCCGGCCGAACGGGTCGCGTTGCGCCGGATGAAAAACGAGACGCCCTACGACGACCAGCCGCTCGGGACGCATAACCCGGTGAGGAAAGCCGTCGGGTTCTTGAACGAACTTCTCGATACGAGTCGGGAAGCGGCGGGGTGGCATTTCGGCATTGATTACGGGGAAGGTACGTTCACTTGGACGCCGCTCTCCGGGTATGCCGTGTTCGGCCCTCCCGCTTATCATGCGCGGCTCCTCGCGGCAAACGGGTCCCGTCAGAAAATCTGCGTCTCCGTCTCAAAAAATTGCGTTGCCAAGATCGATGAAGCGTTGACACGCAAACACACGCGCGCCATCGGAAGCAACGCAAACGCCGAGTTTTACGAACTGCTCGCCAAAAGGTAACGCCCTCTCCTCATAAAGACGCTACCCCATTCGAGCAAAGGCGTGCTGTTACAACCCGCGCAACTTTGTAACCGTTGTCGCAGCCTTCTCGCGCACCGCCTTGATATACTCGTAATTCGCTTGGATCGACATAAGGACGCTGATACTTCCCTCGTCCCTCACACGCTTGTCGGCAAAATGGTCAATCGCGGAAACGATCGCCATCGCAAGCGAGTTGTCCGGTTTCAGCATATTGTACCGCCAATAAACCGCGTTGATGACACGCAACGAGTCGCCGTTATCGTCGGTGAGGGCGATCTTGGACACGCCCCTTATCGCCGCCGTGATGACCGAAGGGTCCTCGTCCACTGCCGAAACCTGCGTCGCCGCAAGGGAAAGAATCTCG
This sequence comes from Spirochaetaceae bacterium, assembly GCA_031269165.1. GTDB lineage: Bacteria > Spirochaetota > Spirochaetia > Treponematales > Breznakiellaceae > JAIRNN01. The sequence continues at coordinate 1,131 of JAISZQ010000199.1, read as the reverse complement.
ACGAGACTGGTGTTCGCTTCCGGCGTTCCTATTTTCGCAAGATAATTGACCGCCCGTATTCTGAGGTCGGGAAAGTTGTTCATCACCCGCCCGTTTAAGCGGACCTGATTACGAACCCCGTCCATCGTGAGATCGGCAAGAATCTTGCGAGCCTCGTCATCCGCGTCGCCCCGGTCAATGATTTCACCGATATAGTCAAGCGCGAGCGTCTTCAGGTCACGCCCGGTATCGGTACTCAAATCACGGATAACCTGCATCTCTGCCGATTGCTGAAGATAGATATCTTCTACCGACAAATCCTGGGCCCGCGCGAAAAACGGCAAAAACGCAATCACCAAAAAAATAATATTTCTCTTAAACATACTCATCCCTCTCATTCAACAACCTCCCAGCCTTCTGGGGTTTTATCAAGCGTATAGATACGTATCCTCTGCCCTTGTTGGTTTATCGTGAACGCCATCACCCGCGTCATCGTAAGAAATTCAATATCGTCTGCCTTTAGTCCAGAACGGGACATAACCACGACGTTCAAAAAATAGTCCCGGTTGTTCTGGAGCACGATATTTTGCGATTTGAGTCTCGGCTGTTGCGAGACCGTATCAAGGAACTCCTTGCTGCTGATATACGCAAGATACCCTGGCGAAAGCAGTTTCAACCATCTATCGTGATTTTTGGCCTTGATAAGGTTATCCAGCTCTCGTACAAAATCCTGTATATCCTGCTTCGTCGCGGTATAGATCTCTGTGGGCGGGTTTTTCGGGTCAAACACAACGGGATCATCAGCCACTCTGTCATCGACAACCTCCTCCTTTACGGTTTCTCCTATGGTTTCTCCGTCATACACCGCTGAAACCGATTTGCTTTCGGGAACCGATTTACACGAAATCAATAGCATCCAAAAACTTGCAAAAACGATAACTGTTTTCAAGGTAGCTATAATATACCCCATTTTCATTGTTTTGTCAAGAATTAATACAGAATATGCTCAATTTTATCGTTGATATATTAGAGGCTGTTCCAAAACCAAACATAAGGGGGAAGTCTCCCACTGTCAACAACTTAAGCCAATGGAATATAAGAGTGGTCAACGGATCACACAGATTTTTAGTTTTTTTGTCCGCGAATGTACGC
>JAISZQ010000122.1 GCA_031269165.1 Spirochaetaceae bacterium | reverse complement strand
TTTTGAAACTTCAAGTTCATCAATAACTAAGCCTAATTTAGCCAATGCTTTTTTATCACCATCGACAAAAAATGTTACTTTTTCAGGAACACTTGCGGTTGGTATAAATACAACCTTTTTACCCGCACAAGTGTTTTGAGTAAATTCCACAAAAAGTTTTGCCACAGGTGAAAAATAAGACGCCAAGAATAATTTTTTCATTTTAATTTCTCCTTATACAAGATTATTTCATTAATTTTATATTTTGTCAAGTTCATTTTTATATAATTCACACAAAATTTTCGCCTCTGTTTCGCATAACTCCCTATCCGCGCATCTCCTGGCGCAATACATCCCACCGCCCGGTAACGTGCAAAGACTTTCGTGATACATACGCGGCGGGGGACGTGGTACATCACGAAGAAAAGTATAACGCAAGGGAGGCTAACTGCCAAGGAGCTATGATTGCATACGGCGTCCCGGCGGGCCCCGCCTCCACGATAGACAGCGCTTCCTCTCCCCGAAGGGGGAAGCGGGTATGTGAAAGGCAGGGATAAAAAGCGGGCTGCCCGGTGATCCGCGTGGAATGTATGTCATGGGTTTGCCGGGGGAATTATCCCTGTCCCAAAAACGACTTACTCGACAGCCTCGTTATCCCCGTTGGTGCCACTCTCTAAACAGTACCCGTTCCAAAGGGCGTGCTCTGTGGTGTTGCTCTCCCGATCGGCAACCGATTTCTAAACAGCATCCGCCCAGAGGCGTGCTTTGTGGTGTTGCTCTCCCGATCGGCAACTGATTCCTAAACGGCACCTGCCCCCCGTCCGTCATTGCGAGCAGGCGGCACATTGCCGAGCGAAGCAATCCAGTAGGGAGACCGCCCCTTCTGGATTGCTTCACCCTCCGGGTTCGCAATGACGTGGTGCCGCTCGCGCCTCGCAATGACGGTTGCCGTCCACTAAACAGTTCCCGCCCCAAAGGGCGTGCCGTGTGGTGTGGCTATCTCTGTCGGCAAGCGCTCTCTAAACGGCACCCGCCCAGAGGCGCGCTCTGTGGTGTTACTCTCCCGCTTGGCAACCGATTTCTAAAAGGTACCCGCCCAAAGGAGGCGGTTGGTGTTACTCTCCTGCTCGGCAACCGCTCGCTAAACGGTATCCGCCCAAAGGAAGCGTGCTCGTTGGTGTTGCTCTCCCGCTCGGCAAGCGCTCTCTAAACGGCACCCGCCCAGAGGCGTGCTTTGCGGTGTTGTTTCCCCATCGGCAACCGATTTCTAAACAGTACCCGCCCCCGTCCGTCATTGCGAGCGAAGAGAAGCAATCCAGTAGGGAGACCGCTCCTTCTGGATTGCTTCACCCTCCGGGTTCGCAATGACGTGGGACCACTCGCTAAACGGTATCCGCCCAAAGGAGGCGTGCTCGTTGGTGTTACTCTCCCGCTCGGCAACCGATCTCTAAACAGTACCCGCCCAAAGGAAGCGTGCTCGTTGGTGTTGCTCTCCCGCTTGGCAACCGCTCACTAAACGGTACCCGTCCCAAGAAGCGTGCCGTGTGGTGTGGTTGTCCCCGTCGGCAGCCGCTCGCTAAACGGTACCCGCCCAAAGGAGGCGTGCTATTCGGTGTTATCGTTCCGGCCGGGTGAACACCACCGTAAGGCGGCATTGCTACCCTAGTCAGTATCTGTCTGCGGTAATACGCCGCCTTGAGACAGTACGTTGCGCCGGTAGCACAGCCGCCTGTAGGTGGTGTTCACCCGGCATATCGACACGCCATCAAAGTAAATGATGCCAAAGATTCTCCCGGCCCATCGACACGCCATCAAAGTAAATAGTGTTAAAGATTTCCCCGGCACATCGACACGCCATCAAAATAAATGGTGCCAGAGATTCCCCCTGCCCATCGACACGCCGTCAAAGTAAATAGTGCTCAATAGCATGGCTTCGCCTACCGCAATGTCCGTAACAACGCCTGAAGTTCGGGACCGACGCGCGGGGTAGCGGGTTGCGCGGGGGCTTGCTCAAGTCTTGGCTGGAGGATTACGTCGTCTCCCACGGCGAGGCGGTCGAAAAAACCTCGGCGGGTGAGGATTCCCAGGGAGACTTCCTCGTCGATTTGGGTGGGCTTGAAGGTGCCGACAACGACGCTCTCCCCGTATTTCAGCGCGACCCCGTCTGTGGCAATTTCTGCCGTTCCCTGTTTGACGACTTCGTACTCGGAATCCTGAGTTACGCCGTCGATGCGGCCCTTGTCGATGACGGCGATGTTGGCGTTGCGGCGGATGAGGGAGGCGCGGAAAGGAAGGACAGCGTTCAACTGATCGGTGACGGCGCGGGCGGCGTTTCGCAGACGGTTTTCGCCGGAACGGTAGGCGGTGAAGGTCTTGAGTTCGGTTCCCGTGCGCGAGGCGTAGAGCGTGGCCTTGAGAAGGAGGTCCCGCTCGTTTTCGTCGAGGGCGATGATGAGAAAATAGTCGTCTCCCCGGGTGCGGGACGCGCGGAATGCGTCGGCAAAGGACGAGCGGCGCACGGCCGCCTCGCCGCCTGGGGCAATGTTCCGGTCATGGACGAGCACGTCTTTGAGGTAGACGGCGGCAACCACGGCGTTATCCGTGTGATAGGCGGACGGCGGCGCGTCCTCGGCATCTATCGTGTATAGCGCGATCTGCCAGTGCCGGGACAATTCCTCGATGCCGATCTGGTATTTGAGCGGCAACGCCTCGCGGTTCAGGGCAGTGTACGTCTCTATCGCGTCGTCGATGTCCGCATCCTCCGTGCCGCGCAATTCCTTGATGAAGAGCAACTCGTTGAGATAAGCCCCGGTATACCCCTTGAAGCGGAGCGTTTCGGCGTAATCGCGGCGTTCGGCGGCGTAGGGGTTGAGGCGGAGGCCGCGCCGGTATTCAAAAAGCGCCTCGTCGCTTAAATTACGCTGCCTGAAATCGGCGGCGCGGCGGAAATGCCATGCCGCATAACGGGCGCGGGATGGATCTTCGAGACTGGTACTCCGCAACAGGATCTCTTCAAGCAGGGCGCGGGCAAACTCGTCATCGTTATCACCGTTTATCGTGAGAACCGTGTCGAGAGCGGCACGGGCTTCGCGGAAATGGGCCTCGGCGGTGGTGGGGTCGGCTTCTCCCAGCCGCCAGAGGGAGAGGCCCTTGAGGTAGTGCGCGTAGGTATCGTTGCGGTTCGCGGCAATCCGGCCGTCCGCAAGCCTTACCGCTTCCTCATATTCCCCCGTCCGGTACCGCAACACGGTGAGCAGGGCAAGTGCCGGGGCAAAATCTTCCTTGTAATAAAGGGCCTTCTCAACATACGCGGCGGCCGCCCCGACATCCCCCCGGCGGGCCGAAAGCCATGCGGCATAATAATAGACCCGGTAATCGTCGGGATGGGCGGTCATAGCCCGGTCGATGTAGCCCTGCGCGTTGGGGTAGTCGTTCAGCGAAAGCGAGACGAGAGCCAGCGAAAGGAGAAGCCGCCGGTCGTCAGGATAACGCCGCACCGCCTCACGGTAACGTATGAGCGCGTCCCCATTCCGTCCCCGTGCCATGTCGATCTCGCCCTGAACAAACAGCGCCTCCTTGTTGTACGGCTCGGCTTGCAACACCGTCTTGAGAACGCCCTCGGCCTCGTCCAACTGCCCTATCGCGGCGAGGATGAACGCTTCGAGGTTAGCCGTATCCAGATTGGCGCGGGCAAGAACGCGAGCCTTCCGCACCCAGCCCAGCGCCTCCTCATACTCGCCCAGATAGTAGTAACATTCGGCAAGAGACGCGGTGGCCTCGGCATGGGCGGGATTCACTTTCAACCCTTCGAGGAACGACTGCGCGGCACCGTAATAATCGCCGTCCATCATAAAGGCGCGGCCCTCGTGGTAGGAGAAAACGGCATCCTGTTTCGTTTGCGCGTCCAGCGGCGGCGCGATGCCGAGCAACGCGGTGCAGAGCAATGCGGCAACCGTCAAAAACGCCGCCCCCCGGAAAAACCTCCCAGCCATATTTCTATTATAAAGGTAAAAGATAAAAGATAAAAGGTAAGCAGCGGGGGAAACGATAATTCCGATTTCAAAACTTTACGTTGCCGTATTGGACGGGTTTCTCCTGAGGCCATCGACCAACGATGGGCCGCCGTTTTTGTCGGCTAACCGGGGGCTTTGCCCCGGTTAGCCTGGTGGAAACACGGAGAAAAACGTGAATTGGGGCGAGAAAGGCGCTTCCGAACCCATTCCAGCCGGGCGGGGGCTGCCCCAAGATAACGTATAGACCATCCCCGCCGGTACCGGCTTGGTCGCTTCCGCCACGACCACCTCCCAGTCAACTTCTTTTCACATCGCAATGACGTCCCCCACGCTCCCCTACCCCCGATAATCCACATGCAACAACTCGTGCGCCCGACCCTTCAGCACACCGCGCTCGTACAACTCCCGCACCACCGGATTCCGCTCGGAACTGGGGAACGGAGCCCGCTTGTCCCGCGCATACAGATTCCTGCTCCGCCCCTCCTTGTCCGCGCTTGCCGCGAAAGGCTGGCCGCCGCCTGAAACACAGCCGCCGCGACAACTCATCACCTCGACAAAATCATACCGCTCGCCCGCCTTGATCCGCCGGATAATCTCGCGGACGTTTTGCAGACCGCTCACCACCGCGATCCGCACGACACGATCCCCCACCGTCACCTGCGCCTCCTTGATCCCCTCCATGCCGCGCACCCCGGTGTAGGCAATCCGCATGAGGGCCTGCGGAGACTTGTCCTCCGCGATGGAGCGCAACGCCGCCTCCGTCACACCGCCCGACACCCCGAAAATAACCCCGCCGCCGCTCGCCTCGCCAAAGGGACGGTCGGCTAACTCCGGGACCAGCGCGTCAAAGACAATACCCGCCTCACGGATCATCTGAATAAGCTCCCCCGTCGTGATCACATAGTCTACCGCAGGCTCCCCCTCCGCCTTAAACTCCGCGCGGGCCGCCTCGAACTTCTTCGCCGTGCACGGCATCACCGCCACATGAACGTGCCTCGCGTACCCCCGCGCCGCGCCCCCGTCCGCCGCGCCCCCACGCGCCCCGTCCGCCTCGCCCGTAGCCACCACCGCCTTTTCCGTCTCCCGTATCACCGAAGCGAACATCTGCATCGGACTCTTGCAACTCGAAAGATCCCCCAGAAGCGCCGGATACTCCTTCTCAACAAACTGCACCCACGCCGGACAACACGACGAAAAGAGCGGCCACTCATGCGCCTTCCCGTCCTGCAACCGCCGCACCAGTTCCGCCCCCTCCTCGATAACCGTCAAGTCCGCGCCCGTCGCCGTGTCGTACACCCGATCGAAACCCAGCCGCCGCAACGCCGCGAAGATACGGCCAATCGCGTTAGAGTCCTCGTGCATCCCAAACTCCTTGGCAATCGCCGCCCGCACCGCCGGGGCCACCTGCACACTGACAAGCGCCGCCGCATCATCAAGCGCCCGCCAAACCGCCGCTGTATCGTCCCGCACCGTGAGCGCCCCCGTTGGACAGACCGCCGAACACTGCCCACAACCAACACACGCAGACTCCGCAATCGGCATATCAAACGGCGCACTCACCCGCATATTCGAACCCCGCCCCGTAAACTCAATCGCCCCGACCCCCTGAATCTCATTGCAGACCCGCACACAATCCCCGCAGAGAATACACTTATGCGCGTCCCGCGTAATGCAGAACGAAGAATCATCAATCAGACTCTCCGCCGCCGTGTTCTCAAAGCGCCCCGTCCTCACCTTGAACCGCGAAGCCAAATCCTGCAACCGACACTTCCGGTCCTTCGGACAACTCGTGCAGTCCCGACAATGACTCGAAAGCAACAACTCCAGAATCAGCGTACGATACCGCCGCAACCGCCCCGTATTCGTCCGCACCACCATCCCCGCCACAGGCGGCGTCGAACAAGACGCCTCAATCGCGACCCGCCCCACCCCCGTCTCGACCACACACATCCGGCACGCCCCATACACAGAAAGATCGCTGTAGTAGCAAAACGTCGGCATCTCAATCCCCGCCTTCCGTATCACCTCCAGCACATTCTTCTCCCCCTCAATCGGCACCACCACCCCATCAATCGTCATGTAATCCATCATCATCCTCCATAAATATAGTATGAGGGGGAACGTCTCCCCCCTCGCTTCAAAGCCTGCGGCTTTTCCGCTACCCCCCTCAGCGGGGGACACCCCCGCAACGCCCCCCAGCCACCTGCCGTGGAGGCCCTTGGGCCTATCGCACCACGACACCCCCCGGCCCCCCTTCGGGGGGAGGCACGCCCCTCCCGTCATTGCCGAGCCGAACCCCCCGTCATTGCGAGCGAGCGGCACATTGCCGGGCGAAGCAATCCAGCAGACAACGCCCTTCGTCTGGATTGCTTCACCCTTCGGGTTCGCAATGACGATGCCCGCCACGCGCCCCGCAATGACGATGGTTCCCGCGTCGTTGCGCCCGTCACCCCCCGTCATTGCGAGCGAAGCGAAGCAATCCAGCGTGACGGCCTCCCCCGTCTAGATTGCTTCGGGCTCCGCCCTCGCAATGACACCCGCCTAAGCCTGTTCCGTATGCGCCCCTAAGCCTGGGCCGCATCCGGCCGTCCGGCCCTAAGGCTGGGACGTATACGCGCCTAAGCCTGGCGCGTATACGCGCCTAAGCCTGGCGCGTATACGCGCCTAAGCCTGGTACGTATACGTACCTAAGGCTGGGACGCATCCGGCCCTAAGCCTGGGCCGTGTCCGGCCCTAAGCCTGGGAGGTATCGCTCCCTAAGCCTGTTATCGATGCATAACTAAGCCTGTTATCGATACATAACTAAGCCTGTTATCGATGCATAACTAAGCCTGTTATCGATACATAACTAAGCCTGTTATGCATCGATAACCAAGCCTGTTATGTATCGATAACTAGTCGAGGCGGCCTCGTCATTGCGAGGAGCGAAGCGACGAAGCAATCCAGGGTAAATGCCTCCCCCGGCTGGATTGCTTCGCTTCGCTCGCAATGACGCGGCCCCCTCGCAATGACAACCGCCCTAGCGAGGCGGCCTCGTCATTGCGAACCCGAAGGGTGAAGCAATCCAGGGTGAATGCCTCCCCACTGGATTGCTTCGCTTCGCTCGCAATGACGCGGCCCCCTCGCAATGACGCAGCTCGCTCGCAATGACGACCGCCCTAGCGAGGCGGCCTCGTCATTGCGAGGAGCGAAGCGACGAAGCAATCCAGGGTAAATGCCTCCCCCGGCTGGATTGCTTCGCTCCGCTCGCAATGACGCGCCCCTCTCGCAATGACGCGAGAACCATCGTCATTGCGAACCCGAAGGGTGAAGCAATCCAGACGGGGCCCCCGCTCCCCCAGAATGGGGGCCGATGCCCGTTCCCCACACAACACGCCCAAGGGCCTCCACGGCAGGTGGCCTCACCCCTTGTACTCAAAAATCGCCCCCATCGGGCAAGCGTCAATGCACGCCATACACTTGATACACTTGGCAGGATCAATCGTGTGGGGCTCTTTTTTCGCGCCACGTATCGCGTCTGCCGGACAGTTGCGGGCGCATTTGGTACAGCCAACACAGGCCTTGGGGTCTATCACCAGGGCGCGTAACTTCTGGCAACTGCCCGCGGGACAGGACTTGTGCTTGATGTGCGCGTCGTACTCGTCGCGGAACCACCGTATCGTGCTGACCACGGGGCCGGCGGCGGTTTTTCCGAGACCGCAGAGCGCGGTGTTCGTGATCGCGTCGGCAAGTTCGAGCAGGAGTTCGACGTCGCCCTTCCGACCTTCCCCACCCGTGATACGTTCCAGCACCGCAAGCATCCGCTTGGTACCCTCGCGGCAGGGGACGCATTTCCCGCACGACTCGTTTTGCGTGAAGTGCATGAAGAAGCGGGCGACCTCGACCATGCAGGTGTCGCGGTCCATCACGACAAGGCCGCCTGAACCGATGATCGCGCCGATCTTTTTGAGGCTGTCAAAGTCGAGCGGCAGGTCAAAGTGCTCGGCGGTAAGACAGCCCCCGGAAGGCCCGCCAATCTGCACCGCCTTGAACACCCCAGCCGCCCCGCAGGGGCTTTCCTTGGACGTGTCGTGTTGGGAACAGGCATCGGCCTCCCCCTTCGGGGGAGTGAACGCGGCGGGATCGTCATTGCGAGGGCGGAGCCCGAAGCAATCCAGACGAGGGGCCACCACACTGGATTGCCGCGCTCCGCTCGCAATGACATCATTTTCCATTATCCATTTCTCATTTTCCATTCGCGCAAAGCGCGCACCGGGGCTTTCCTTGGACGTGTCGTGTTGGGAACAGGCATCGGCCTCCCCATTCTGGGGAGAGAAGGCTTTTGATGGCATTCTTGTCCCCGAAGGGGACACCACCGCGCCTTCTTGCGGGAATCCGCCCCGCTTCGCCTCCACGGCAGGTGGGCCGCCGCCTATGTTGAGGATGACCTCGCCGAGCGTTGTTCCCATGGGGACTTCGATGAGGCCGGTGTTGGCAATCGCGCCGGTGAGGGCGAAGGTTTTCGTGCCGGGGCTTCCTGGCGGCCCGATGCTCTTGAACCAGTCCGCCCCCCGCGTGATGATGAGCGGCACGTTGGCAAAGGTTTCCACATTGTTCAGCACAGTGGGACACTCGAAAAGCCCCTTTTCCACCGTGCGGAAGAACTTGACGCGGGGCATCCCCCGTTTTCCTTCGATAGAGGCGGTGAGCGCCGAGCCTTCCCCACAGACAAACGCGCCAGCCCCCCGGTTTATCCGCAGACGAAAACCAAACCCGGAGCCGAGAATATTGTCGCCAAGCAACCCCGCCGCGAGAGCCTGGACAATCGCCGTTTTAAGCCGTTCGACCGCAAGCGGATACTCGGCGCGAACATAGACATAGCCCGCATTCGCGCCGGAAGCGAGAGCGGCGATCAGCATCCCCTCGATCATGCGGTGCGGGTCGCCCTCCATCACGCTGCGGTCCATAAACGCCCCCGGGTCGCCCTCGTCCCCGTTGCAGACAACATACTTTTGCGCCGCCGCCTGACGCTGCACCTGCTGCCACTTACGCCCCGTGGGAAAACCCGCCCCGCCGCGCCCGCGCAAGTTGGACGCCGTCATCTCCGCGATAATCTCATCCGGCGTCATCTCGAAAAGCGCCTTTTCAAAAGCCGCGTAGCCGCCGACCGCAATCGCCTCCTCGATCGAAGCCGCGTCAATCTGGCCGCAATGTTCGAGCACCAGGCGGGTTTGCCCCTTGAAGAACGGAATGTCGTTCCGTTTGGGATACGCCTCCCCGTCCCGGCGGTAGGTAAGCCGCTCGCAGACCTCGCCCTTCATGATTGTTTTGGCAACAATCTCGGCACAATCATCGGCCTTGACCCTCGTGTAAAGATAGTTGTCCGGCTCGATAAGCACGAGCGGCCCCATCTCGCAGAAACCGTGGCAACCGCTCTTCTTGATACCGTGGTAACTGCCACGGTCGCCGTGGTGGTGGCTATGGTGCAGTGTCGCTTCCGGTTCGACCCGAAGTTCCACCGCACAGTCGATGTTGTTCTCCTGCATCAGCGCGAGAAGCCGATCATACACGGCAAGCGAGCCTGAGGCCACACAGCCCGTCCCCGCGCAGACAAAGATACGTTTTTGCTGCCTGCCCAGTGCCGCCGCATACCGCGAACGAGCTTCTTGCAGGTCAGCCCGGTCTTTCAGTTTATGCCGCATGATCCTCTTCCTTCCGGCTTGCGGCCCGCTCCGTGTTTTTCAACTCCGCAAGCAACGCCGCCGCCTTGTCCGCCGTCATCGACGGGTACACCTTCTCGTTCACCGTCATCACCGGCGCAAGCCCGCACGCCCCCAGACAGGACACCGTTTCCACCGTAAACAGAAGGTCGTCCGTACTCTTCTGTTTCGCCGTAAGCCCCAGTTCCTTCCGCAACCGCTCCAGCACCGGCGTAGACTTCCGCACATGACAGGCCGTCCCGTCACAAACCTTTATGATAAACTTCCCCTTAGACTCAAGCGAAAAGTTCTCGTAGAACGTCGCCACGCTGTATATGCGCGACACGCTCACCCCCAGCCGCTTCGCCATATAGAAAAACAACTCTTTCGGCAAATACCGGTAATGCTCCTGCGCCGCCTGCAAAACCCCGATAATCGAAGCCGGTTCCGCCCCCAACTCCGCTATCGCCCGGTCAACCACGGCAAAATCCGTCAACCCCATACATCCACTCCTTCACGATTGTTGCTTTTGAGTATACCCTCCAAACATTTTCCCGCATAATCCAAAACATGGAATATCGTTATACGTCTTTGCTTATGAGGCTGGCTTTACGAGTAGATTGTACCGTGCGGTGGCGTACTAAGGGTGTGCCGACACCGATTCCTCGCCCCATTCACGAACAGACACGAACGAATGGAAGAATGGTCCACAGATTACGCAGATTTTCACGCTTTTTGGCTAGCAATTCCGATTTCAAATGGATTTTTTGGAAGGGGAGTGGGCTTTTTCCGCTGTCAACAACTTAAGCCGACAGAGGCAACAAAACACGCTATACTGGGGTATGGAGGGGTAGCATGGAAAAAAACGGTATAGAAATGCTGATATATCTACTCGGCCGAATGTCGAGTTTTTAGGGGGAATAGAAAAAACGCCCCTCTCCTGATAAGGTTAAGAAACAAACACAACCAAAGGGAGAGGGGCGAAATGAGCGAAACAGTGATAATCGCAGTATACTGCTTTGTGGATGAGTTTATCAAGACCGTTATGGATTATCCAGTCGGGCGCATGATCATGGAACACTGGAAAGGGAAACGGGGGCCGAAAAGGCGGCCGCCCCTTCCCGCGCTTCCGCCGTTTCCAGAAAACTCTCTATGTATTTTAATTTCTTTTCTATCCGCTCAAGATGTTTCCGCTGATATTCCTTGCCGTACACGTATGAGTAAGCCGCCCCTCACAACGCCCCCTCATCCCCGGCCCCTAAGGGGCCTCCCTTGGGCTTGTCGAGAGGAGAACGGGCAATGGGGCCCCCCTTCGGGGGAGAGCAAGCCCAAGGAAAGCCCCTTTGGGGCGAATGGAAAATGATAGGAAGGGCGCACGCAGTTTCCAAAGCACGACATTTTCCATTTACAATTCTCCATTTTCCATTCGCCCCAAAGGGGCGCGCGCGCCCCGGCTTGGTTTCACACGAATCAAGCCCAGAGCGCAAGCGGTCTTCACTTCCCTGGGTTGTCACCTCCTCCTCCGCCGTCATCCTTGGTCCATGTGCCATCGAAGATCATGGCATACGCACCAAACCCGCTCAACGTGAGGGTGTCACCTGATAACGTTGCATCGCCCTTAATATTAGCACCGCCCAAGGTCAGGGTTAATGTTGAGCCGGTGAACTTATATTTAGCGCCGCTATAGTGTGTCGTAGTATAAAAACCATTATTTGAGGTAATAGTTGCTGTGGTACTGGTAAACTCAATAGTATAGTAATAACCTAAGTTGTCTTCCCGGTGCCACGTTCCCTCCAGACTTTTTCCGCCGTCGCCGCCACCGCCGCCACCGCCGCCCGTCTCCGGGTCTATATAAGCGCCCTCGCAGGCACCTATGAAGGCCGCCAATGTTACGCAAGCCAGTACCGGCATAATTGCCGTGATGATGAAATTCTTTTTCATACCGGCCCCCTAGAAGGCGATGCCCAGGATAAGGCCGGGTTGCCAGCCTATGGGTGCTACCCGTGTGCTGCTTCCGCTCTTGGACTGGACATAGGCGATGGACGGTTCCACAAAAAATCCCGGGGTAAAATAGTGCTTCCAACCCAGTTTAAGACTGACGATCAGGCCGGTCAGTTCCGCGCCATCGTCGTCGCTTTTCACCGAGTTAAAGCCCAGCCCCGCGTCAATGAAGAGCTTGCTAAAATCCTCAAGGAGATACAATCGCCCGTGCGCGGCCAGCGCAAAGTAGGTAAACTCCACATCCTTGGAGAATTCCCCAAACCACAAATCCCCCGACACCCCAAAACTGTAGCGTGCGCCAAGGTTCCGCTCATACCCCAGTGCCAGCACGTTGATATAGGAAGAATCAACGCCCTCGCTACTGTCGCTGGCAATGGCACCCTTAAAAAGCGGCATTACGTCCAGCGTCACGGCGTTTGATTTCCTGCCTGCAGAGCCGCCCGCCTGCTCTTGCGCGTAGACGGTTTGGGTGAATATTGCCGTCCCCATGACGACAATGCCGAATAGAAAAAGTGCCCTTTTTCTCATAATAGAACTCCTTCGCGTGCTTTGCACGCATTGCGTGTTTTACACGCTTGCGGTCTTTTTCCCGCCGCCAAAATTTGTATGTTCACCGCTTGCGCGGATAACACCATTGTTATGAACAGAGAACCAATACGAACCGTAAGGGATTGAAAATCCCCGGATTGCATATCCCCTTGGCCCGCAACTGCACAAACGGACATATCCGATGAGCCTGTCATTGCGTCCCCGCTTCCTCTCCGGCAGGTGGCCACCATTATCCAACAGGTATGCAATGCGATAACACGACACCAGACGCCCCAGAAGACAAACGCTCCATGCCGACTACCGTTCCCATTAAGGTTATTTCTGAACCCACGTCATAGCGGATAAGATCGCCGCTCGAAGAAGCGTTGAAACGGCACAGAGACCGATACACCGTGCCGTTCACCGTTTGCACCACAATCACAGAACCATCATCTTCAAAATGTTCAACGTTGGCGGTTACCCCGATCAGTTTGCCTTTCCAGTTGGCGTCACCAGTCCTCGGATTGCTTACATAGTCCTCCCGCACCCGTTTCACTATACTCGCGGCGTCCAATACCGTTACCGAAGGCGGGAACTGATACGCCGCCTCTCCGGACACAAAAACATTTATGCTGCTGCCCCCGCCAAAGATATCTTTTCCGATGCCGGTAAGACTCTCAGGCAGCATGATGCCGCTCAAGCGGGTACACCTGACAAAGGCATAGTCTCCGATGCTGGTAAGTCCTTCGGGCAACAGGATGCTGCTCAGGCTCGCGCACCCGCGAAAGGCATACGTTCCGATGCTGGTGACGCCTCTGGGCAGCACAACACCGGCAAGACTCTCACACCCGTCAAAAGCCCCGTTCCCGATGCTGGTCAGGCTTGCGGGCAGCGTGATGCCGGTCAAGCTCTTGCTGCTATAAAACGTGTTCGCCTCGATCGTGGTAATGCCATCGGGCAACGTAATGCCGCGCAGCCCCGTTACCCGAAAGGCGCCTTGTCCAATACTGGTCAAGCTTGCGGGCAGGGTGATGCTGGTCAGGTTCTTGCAATTGTCAAAAGCGTTTGCCCCGATGCGGATAACGCCCTCGGGCAACACAATGCTGCGCAGGTTCGTACTCGCGCTAAAGGCACCCTGTCCAATACTGGTAACGCCCGCAGGGACCGTTACATCTCCCCCGCGTCCCTTGTACTTTACCAGTGTCCTGCCGTTCATTTGAAAATCCTCCGCATTCTGCGCGAAGCCGGTAACAACCGCCGTCAAAAGCCCCATCACGAAACCCAACACTAATTTCTTTGTCATTTCTATAACTCCTTTGCGGTTTTTACGTCCCGCCGACAAAATTAGTTTTATGTCCACCGCATAAGCAGGATTTTTTTGTTCCTGCGGCACGGATAACACCTTTGCCCCTTCGCCGTAGGCGTTGCCCCCGTCATTGCGAGCCCGCAGGGCGAAGCAATCCAGTGTGAGGGCCTTCCCCGTCTGGATTGCTTCGGTCTTCGCCCTCGCAATGACGATGCCCCGTCATTGCGAGGAACCTATCCGGCCCTAAGGCTGTTCCGCATACGCGCCTAAGGCTGTT
>JAISZQ010000099.1 GCA_031269165.1 Spirochaetaceae bacterium | reverse complement strand
ACCCCGAACTCGACCTCGACTATCTCAAGAAGGCGTTTTGCTCAGAACCTGTTTAGTAACGTGAGCCTGTTCAAAATCTCAGCAAAAAGGGGGAAGTCTCCCCCTTCGCTACGGCCAGCTCAAACCATCGCGGGATATTCCCCGCGATGGTTTGCTCCGTCCTCCGCTATCCCCCTCAGCGGGGGTTTCCCACCCCCGCAACGCCCCCGAATCACAGCGGAGGGTTGGGTCCCAGGGGGTTTTTGAACCGGCTCTAATGATTCTTTACCGCAGATTACGCGGATTTGCACGGATTTAATCCGCCCGTCATTGCGAGCGAAGCGAAGCAATCGGCTCAACGCTCCGCGTTGAGCTTGGGTGAAGGTATTCCTCGGCTGGATTGCTTCGTCGCTATTGGCAACGCAAGTTGCCACCTCCTCGCAATGACACCCTCACCTCTTATCCCTTAAATCAGCGCAATCTGCGGTTTCTTTGGTTTCCATTTTTCTTTCCATTTGCTTAAGTTGTTGACAGTGGGAAGTCTCCCCCTTCGCTCCGGTCTTCGTCCTCCGCTATCCCCTTCAACGGGGACAAAACCATGCGGTGCATGGTTTTGTGGGCGTACCCCAAGCAAACCGCAGGGTTTGCTCAGCGTCCACGGATGGACGCATTACTGAAGCACACCTACGGTGTGCCACGCCCCGGCCCGGAAGTCCGAAGCAGGACGCTGAGGGCTGTAGGGAGACCCCCGTAACGCCCCCGAAGGCATCCTAATGGATGCCTCGCCCCCGAATCCCGACTTTCAGTCATGGAGTTTCGGAACAAGCGGGGCGTAGGCAAACGTGTTTGCCCGCCCCGCCCGAAACTCCAGAAGCGGGCAAAGCCCGCGACCGAATCACAGCGGAGGCGGACATCCTGCGGGATTTTGAATAGCATTCCGTTCCGCTTTGAGTTTTTCTATTGCCCTTATTCCCGGCTCCGCTTGCCGTCTGATTTCGTCAATGCGTTCCTGTACAGTTGCGTCTTTGAGCCGTTCATAATGCCATTCCCGAATTTTATGAATGTCGTCAATGGTGAACTGGGGACTGATCGTGGGTTTTTGAATGTCATGTATCATTTTCTTCTCCTTCTATCAGTATTGTAGGGGCATAAATGAAAAGGTCTGCGTAACCTTCAAGGGCGGTAACTGCCTTGACACCCATCATTGTTTTATGGTTTACGATATGCCTAAAATTCCATGAAACAATGGCGTCACAACCGCTTACTATGGCGTTAGCAATATGCTGGCAGTCTAAAAAACTTTTTTGTTTTAATACGTTCAAATCTACCATTTTTGTGGCAATTGCGATGGATTTTGCTTCTGAATTGATGAGCGTGTAGTTTATCTGGCTAAGATAACTATACAGTTTATTCCGCTTTTTTTCATTGCAACCATTGATTTCCGCAATGTCAATATCGGAGATAACAACATCAAATTCATTGTTCTTCATTTTATCCCATAACTTATGGGTTTCTGCCATGCGTTCAGGCTTTTCTGTCTGGTCGAGATGGCTAATTATGGTTGTGTCCAGGTAGATTTTAAGTCTCTTCATGATCTTTCTCTGATTCTCCCCTAACACAGAGAATAGGGCATACCGCCAATAAAGTCAAGTCTGACCGTTTCATTGTGCGCTACTCCACCAGAAACCGACAGAAAAAGCCTCGATTCACCCAAATCCTGCAAATTTAATGTTTCATTAACAATTCCTTAACATTTGGGAACATCCCCGTTGTTTAATGAGTATAGTTCGATAGAACAACATTTTGGAGATGCAAGGAGTTTTGTGTGAACGATAAGATGTACCTTTTGACCGGCGCGGCCGGGTTTTTAGGGAGTAATGTTTCCCGTGCCCTGGTGGATCAGGGCTGTAGCGTCCGTGCCCTCGTTTTAGCGGGTGACCCGGCGGCGGAAATGATCCCGCCGGATGTCGAAAAAGTAACGGGCAATCTGCTTGACGGCGATTCGTTGGAACGGCTCTTCGATGTTCCGCCCGGCATCGAGATTATCGTCTTGCATATCGCCAGTTTTGTGACGGTGGTGCCCGAATGGAACCAGAAGGTTTACGAGGTAAATGTTATCGGCACAAAAAACATCATAGAAAAATGCCTTGAGCATAAGGCCAAGAAACTGGTATATGTGAGTTCCACCGGGGCTATCCCCGAATGTTCCCGCGGGCAAATAAAGGAGCCTGATTCTTTAAGCCCGGAATTGGTTGTTGGCTGTTACGCAAAGACAAAAGCAATCGCCACGCAATTGGTCCTTGACGCGGCGCGGGATAAAGGCTTGGACGCTTCCGTCGTGTATCCCAGCGGCATTTGCGGCCCGAACGATTTTGCCTATGGCTTTGTCGCCCAGTTTGTCATCAATTATGTGGAAGGGAATATGCCGGCCGGTATCGCGGGCAGTTTTAACTCCGTGGATGTCCGCGACCTTGCCCAAGGCGTCATCGCCTGTGCCGAAAAGGGCCGCAAGGGAGAGGGCTACATCATGAGCAACTGTTTTGTAACAATTCGGGAATTGTTTCTCCTTATCAGCAAACTTTCAGGCGTTCCCGAAGTGAAGATCATTCTGCCCATCCCTCTGGCGCGATTTGTCGCGTTCATTTCCGAGACCATAGCCCGGCTACGGAAAAAAACGACCATGTTCACCACCTATTCGGTGTACAACCTTGCGCGGAACAACGACTTCGACTGTTCAAAGGCCATGAGGGAACTTGGCTATCAATGCCGCTCCTTTGAGGAAACGATTCGGGACACCGTCCGCTGGCTCATAAAGGAAGGAAAAATCGATACATTGGTATCAATTCTTTCATAAAGCGGTTGTATATATTTTTATCTTTTGTCTTTTGAGGCTGTTTCAAAACTTCAAGTTTTGAAACAGCCTCATTTGACATACTTAAAAAAATAGGTTAGGATAAAAACATGGATAAAAACATACCCTATATCGACAAAATTGTCCCCATTATCGTATCTCTTGCCTCCCCGGACCAGATTATACTTTTTGGTTCATACGCACGGGGGGATAATACGGAAAAAAGCGATATTGATTTGCTCATCCTAAAAGAAGGACTGAAAAATGGTCTTGATATTATTGATTCTATTTACATGGCTTTTTTTGAAAATGAAATTGGTATTCCCGTTGATTTAGTTGCCCTTGATTATGATCGATATATCGCATTGAATAATAAAATTGGCTACATTTACAAAACAATAAAGGAAGAGGGGAAAGTGGTATATGGAACATTATGAAATTACAAAAGAAGGATACGAAAAGGGCACAAAAATAGCAAAAGATTGTTTAGGTTGGGTTGAAAATAAAATCAAAGAAAACATAAGGGGACGCAGTGGCAACCCCGGGTTGTGCTCTAAACGTGACCCGCAAAATTAAAAAACCACGAACCACAACGGGCCATTGGCTCGCACCAACACGAACGGAGTAGCGCAACTTTCATTTCTTAGTCCGTTTTCATAGCCTTCATTTTTTCCCTGCCTCATCCGCGCTGGGAATGCGGGTAAAACCGGCACTATCGAAGCAAAAGTTCGTGCGGTTCGTGCGAAAACGAGATGATTTTCCCTAAGTATGCCTCTTTCGGAAATCAACCGCGTTTTGTAAGAATACATCCAAGGGAATATCCTCGAATAATCCGGCCCGCCATTCGGTATAATCAAAGGATTCCCGTTTGACGAGGGTGATAAAATGCTCCGCTTCCAGAATTCCCCATTTTTCGGCAAGCGCCTTAAAACCTTCTCTTTTGAGTATGGCATCATTAATCATCTGTATACTCCCGCATAAAAGCGGACAACCAAAGGCGACTGATCGCCAAAAGGACGACTATAAGAACAATTATCAAGATATACCTTCATGGTTTTCCTCTCCTCTCATAGAGGATCAATCGAGGATCAATCATAGAGCATACCGCCAATAAAGCCAAGTCTGGCCGTTTCACGGTACGCAACTCCAGCTGAAACCGACAGAAAAAGCCTCAATTCGTCAAAATTCTGCAAATTTAACATTTCATTAACAATTCCTTAACATCTGGGAACATTCCCGTTGTTTAATGAGTATCGTTCGATAGAACAGCATTTTGAAGATGCAAGGAGTTTGTATGAAAAGAATATGGGCAATCATGGTGATTGCGGTGACGGTTGGGACAGCGGCGTTTGGCCATGAAACGGCTGCTCCCAAAAAATCTCAGGCGTTCAGAATGAGCGTTGGGGGCGGCGGTTTTGTTTCCGGGGATTTTTCCACATGGAATGTTGACGAAGACGTACCGGGAGACTTAAACCGGTATAACGCAACCTTGCTTGGGGTCGGCCCCTACGGGTTCGTTGATTTCAAATATGTGGAATTAAACGTAGGCTTGGCGTATGGAAAATTAAAAAACAGCAACGCTGATAGCGATCTTGCAACAAATCCTCATTTTCCGGCGCACACCTTTTCTTTACACGGCAGCGTCTATTTTAAATATCCCTTCGCCATTTCGGATACGTTTTCCCTGTTCCCTCTGACCGGTATAGATTATGACCTGTATATGCTGTCAAAAAAAGCTGACGGCAGGGACGCGAAATTTCCCATCAGCACCGGTACGCAAGAAGCAAGCGCACGGGAAGCGTTAAGCGCCCTGTCGTTCAAACTGGGTATCGGTCTGGACACTTATTTTACCGATCATCTTTTCCTGCGGACAGAATTGCTCTACGGGATAAAATTGCCCAACAAAATGGAACAGTATTTGGACGATGTACGGCAGGATATAGACTGGATGCTCAGTCACGGCGGCGACTTTAAAATTGCCGTTGGATACCGGTTTTAATCAGGAGGAGGAAGCATAATGAATAACGAAGAACGATTTATCGCCTATGAGTACAAGACCGTAACGCCAGACTACGGGCTGGAAAGTATCTATTTGGACGGTTTCCCGAATTTTGGATGGGAGCCGGATGGAAGGGTGCCCTTCGTTTCACTCAAAGGGACCAGCGCAGCCATACTGAAATTTAAGCGCGACCGGAACATCAAAAACAAAGGAGAAATGGCGCGGCTGGAACGGCAATTTGAAAACGATATTCAAGAGATTGAAACCCTTGAAAGATCAAAAACAACGAACGCCAGTATCGCGGCCTTTACCATCGGGCTTATCGGTACGGCGTTTATGGCGGGGTCTGTGTTCGCTTATTTGGCGGGAATGATGCCGCTCATGGTTATTCTTGCCATACCGGGTTTTTTAGGTTGGATTTTCCCGTATTTCTGTTATATGGGAATTAAGGCAAAGCGTACTCAAACGGTCGCGCCGCTCATTGACAAGCAATACGATGCCGTCTATGACCTGTGTGAAAAAGCCCACGCGATCTTGGCAGGGTAATTCGGGTTTTTATTGGTAGCAACCCCCTCATAGAGAGGTTGTATATATTTTATTTTGAAGGAGTTTTTATGAAGATTTTACGGAAATTGCCGTTTATTCTGACGGCGCTGGTAATTGGACTGCTGGCTTCTTGCGCCAGCACGGGTAATTTTATGCCCCTTGCCCCCAATGAAACGGTGATAGGGACCGTTCAGGCAACCTTTGTGGCGCGTAACACGCTGAACGGCAGGGACGCGCTGAACACGCAGGCCTACATCAAATTGCTGGAGGTGGCGCAATGGCAGTATCCCCGCAATGAGCAGGGCGGCGTTTCGATTGATATTCGGGATATTGTCTGGGTTTCCGGCAGGGACATTGATAACCTGAACAAGGAATACGCGGTTACCGGCAAAGTAATTCAGGCGGACTGAAAAGCATAGCCGCCTGATCTCATGCAGGATGGGCGTTCTCTCCCCCCGTAGGGGAGTCGCCCGTTCTCTGTACGACAGGCACAAGGAAAGCCCCTGTGGGGCAAAGCGGGCGTACTTGCGCCTCATTGGAGGGCTTATGAAAATGAAAAGAACTATACCATTCATTATTATCGGGATGCTGTCCGTCTTGATTGGCTCCTGCGCTACCATAGGGCACTATATGCCTCTATCCCCCGGTGAAACCGTGATAGGGACTATCCAGACTTCTTTTGTCGCCCGCGATGCGTGGTTCTCCAAGAACGAAATAATCAATACGCAAGCCTATATAAAACTGCTGGAAGCCGCCGTTAAGAAATACCCGGGCACCATTGACGTGCGGGATATTGTGTGGGTAACCGGCAGGGTCATTGAAAACATCAATGTGGAAGTCTTCGCCACCGGCATCGTTATTCGTCTTGACCGGAACGAAAGGTAAACCAATGACAAAAAGCATTCCCGTGTTTTTCATGCTCTTGGTTTCGGCGGCTATTCTTCATGCCGAGCCCTTTCCCGAATCTTTCCACGTGTTTCGTGAAACGGTATATATGCAGAATACGCCTTTGTTGGAAGTTATGCGTCTCTACACGCAGGCAAAAGCGGACGTTGAAAAAGTGTTTTCAAATGAAAACGGGCTTTCAGGCGTTGATTTGTATACGTCCCTTTCCCGTTGCGAATATTTGATGGGCCTTTCGTTTCAGGTTGAAGGGAAAAAAAACGAAGCCGCCGCGTTTTATGAACAGGGGATCGTCTGGGCCGAAGAATCCCTCGCCCGACAGCCCACGTCGGAAGGCTTCAGGCTTCTGGGCACCAATATTTCACTTTTATGCGGCGCGCGGCGTTCTTACGCGCTTTCCAACTTCGGCAAAATCGAAGAAAACGCGAACAAGGCGATGGATTTGAACCCACAAAACTTTGCGGCCCTCTATTTAATCGGCGCGCGATATGTGGCTGCCCCCTGGCCGTTCAGCAATGTACGCAAGGGCCTATCCCTGCTTGAAAAAATCACCACACAAAACACCGAGGCCATGGAAAAGGAAGACCGCTTCAATCTGTACCTTATGCTGGAACTGGCCAGTATAAAACTCAAGCGGAACGAGGATGCCCAAATGTGGCATGAAAAGGCGGCGTCGTTGTATCCCACGAATAATTTTATCAGCGTCTTGTTAAAATGATAAAAATGAACCGAATGACGGTATTGCTTTTCGCGCTATTCTTTCTGTCTCCTTCTTTGTCTCATGCACAGACTGAAATTAATCATTTACTTTCCCTTGACTTGGCTTATCCGATAATAGGACTCCTCAATAAGGGTTGGGGTATAGGGATAGGTTATGAAGAAAAAATACGCGCGTTTTTATCCGTAAAAGGAACCTTTGGGCACATGACGTTTTTAACCGGTGTTGAGGATATGTATTGCACATCGGTCAATATATCGTTATTCGTAAACTATTATCCCTTTGGAGAGGGCTTGAATAAATTGTATATTGGCCTGGGAAACGGTACTGATTTTATGCATTATTTTGGCGGTGGAAAAATACCGCCCGATACGAAAGATGTTCTGATTTTTATTACGCCAAGAATAGGCTGGAAATTTATCATCAAGAAATACGGTATGATAGACCTATCCGCCGGATATAAATTGGTGTTTGCCGACGGGTACAATTACCGTGAAATTAAAGATTATACCTATGCGGGTCTCCAATTCGGGCTTGGGTTTAAACTGTTTTTATAGCGCTTCTCCCCTTCTCCGTAAACGAAACGTGACCACAGAAAACCCGTCCCGTCCTGAAATAGGTTGACAAATTATTTATCCATTACGTAGCCAAATGGCGCGTCTTTCAAGCATTTCATACGGCAAACAGAGGTACAGAAAAGCCTGTATATAGATGAGCCTGTTCCAAAACCCCGCGAGACGCAAGCCTCCGCTGTAATCCGGGGGCGTTACGGGGGTCTGACCCCCGTTGAAAGGGGTAGCGGAGGACGCAAGTCCGTAGCGAGGGGGAAGGCTTTCCCCCTTTTGCGGGGTTTTGGAACAGCCTTTTATAATAACGCGGCATCTTTGCCATGCGTTTATCCTGCTCGCAGGGGCGGTACGTTGCGCGAATGGATAATTGAAAATGCACGGAGGCATAAAAGCGGCGCGTCCTGGCACCATAATTTTCCCTTATCCATGTACCATTTTCAATTCGCGCGAGGCGTGTGCGAAGCGTGTATTGTATTTTCTTAGGAAAAGTTCTATAAAGGAAGGGGGAGATAACAATGCAGTACCGGATTGATAAAAAAAGCGGTCATAGTCTTTCGGCCCTCGGCATGGGCTGTATGCGTTTTCCGAAAAGTGGCCCGCGTTTCGCGTTCTCCGGGTCGCAGTCCTTCGGCGCGATCGACTACCCGAAAACGGAAGCGCTGGTGATGGGCGCGATCCAAAGCGGCGTGAACTATTTTGACACGGCCTACATCTATCCGGGGAGCGAGGAGACGCTGGGCGCGATTCTGCGCCGGAACAACGTCCGCGAACGGGTCTTTATTGCGACGAAGATGCCGGTCATCATCTGCAAACAGCCCGCCGACTTTGACACGTTCTTTGACAAGCAACGTGAACGACTGCAAACAGATTCCATCGACTATTACTTGATGCACATGCTCACCGACTTTGCCTCGTGGGAGAAGATGAAGGAGTTCGGTATCGTCGAGTGGGCCGCCGCGAAGAAAAAAAGCGACGCGATCCGGCAGTTTGGGTTTTCCTTCCACGGGAAGCGTGACGAGTTTTGCACGATACTCGACGACTTCGACTGGGATTTTTGCCAGATTCAGTACAACTATTCGGATGAAAACTATCAGGCGGGCGTGACGGGCCTCAAAAAGGCCGCCGCAAAGGGCATCCCCGTCATCATCATGGAGCCGCTTCTGGGCGGCAAACTCGCGCGCAACCTTCCGCCGCCCGTTGCCTCCGTTTTCCGCGATGCGACGCCCTCCTCGATCCCCGTCTCCCCCGCAGACTGGGCGTTGAAATGGCTCTGGGATCAGCCGGAAGTGACGGTGGTGCTCTCCGGCATGACGACGGAAGCCGATTTGACCGAAAACCTGCGCTGTTGCGAGCAATCCGGCGTGGGGTCGGTTACCGGGGCGGAACGGGAGGCGTACGAAAAGGCCCGCGCCGCATTCCGCGCCTCCTCCAAAGTCCCCTGCACCGGTTGCGGTTACTGTATGCCCTGTCCGCGAGGCGTGAACATTCCCTCATGCTTTGCCGCCTTCAACACGTCCTTCGCTTTTGGCAAAATCCAGGGTTGGCAGCAGTATGTGACGAGCAACGGCCTCACGTCGGATACCCCCAGCAATGCGGGCCGCTGTGTCCGCTGTAAAAAATGCGAGTCGCACTGTCCGCAAAACATCGCCGTGTCCGATGCCCTATCAATAGTACGAAAACGCATGGAGCCGCTGTGGTTTCGGGCTGGTGTCAATATTGCGAGAACATTTTTAGGGCGCAAACGTTTTTAGGAACGCCAGTTCAAATCTGAAGTGCGAATAAATGCTCCGAAAAGACCTCGTTTGGGGTACGGTATTCTAAAGAGTGAGAAAACGCGGTGCCTGTCCACGACGAAACGAAGTTTCGCACCGTAACCGGCTTTGTGGACAGACCCTATTTACTTTCAGCCACTTCAACATCCATGATGTTACCTACGAGGTCGACGGCAAGCGCCAGTTTTTTTGAAGTTTCTTTCAGCGTGATGATAAAATCGCTGTTGGCTTTACCCAGTATCGTGGAAAGGTTGGCAAGAGAGGCGTATTTCGAATTTTCATTTGAGTCTTCAAGGGGAATCAGAATTCCGTGAATGATCGCGTTCATCAATTCCAGCGCCGATTTTGCTTTCCACGCGATTTCATACGATTCCGCCTTGATTTCCTCGGTTAACACCTGCATCTTCCTGTGGCGAATAACAGGCGAAATGACATCGTTTCTCAACTGATTGTACCGATTTCCATAATCGCCGCCGGGGGCAATTTTTCGGACAAGGTTATTAATCGCGTCTTCCATTTTGATGAGTTCGTTGTAACTTTCGGTAAAATCAAGCCGGTTTTCTTTTCTGATAAATTCGCCGTCAATCAAAATGGGCCGTAACACCTGATTCATTTCTGTAAGAAATATTCTTTTGTAAAAGGTGAGAAAAAACGAAAAAAGAAGCGCGTTTTCCAAAGAGATCGTATCGCTCCCTTTATCGGGCGGGGAATTTTGAATATCTATCATTTCTTTACCGCTAAAGAAAATGTCAAAGGTTTTATTAATCTCTTCACGTTTGAGATCAATTAAATAATTATCGTAACTTTCCTCAATTCTTGACTTCCAGTAATTGCGGAAAATGACAAACCAGTCTTCACCGCCAGGCAACTCCGAAGGCTCATAAGACATATCTTTGTTTATACAGCGCAGAATTAATGTGAGGGGAATTTTATTGTTAAAATCACGGATAACAGCGAGCGATTTCTCGGTCTGCGCCAGCAGTTTTTGCAACTCGTAATTAATCTTTTCGGTTTTATTCATAAATTCATCACGCAGGGAAAAAACAAAAAGCGTACTCAGCAAAGCCATGGAGGGAACTTCCTTGAGCGAAAACAAAATATTATTCAGTCCCGCAAGCTGTCCCTTGACCAGAGCCCCCGGACAAACCTTTCCATGCAACGCCGCTTCAAGTTGAAAATTGATGATCAGCCGGTCGTAAAGAAACCCTGCAAGCTCCTTCAGGCAAATCAACGCGCGGACATTCCGGTACATATTCTCCCGCTGGACATCGGTCATCATGGTCAGGGTTTCCGCATACATATCCAATGCCGTCTGTTTCAGCATTTCCGAGGTCATGTCGGCGTGTAATTTGGCAAATTCCACAGGACTGCTCATTTTGGAAAGTTGCCGGTGCATTTCGAGCATTTCATACGAGCCCATAAAAGCGTAAAACGCGCCCCGGTCTTTGTTTACCGAAGAATCGAGCGCGTTGTAAAAAAATCGGACGGCGTTTTTCAGATCGACAAGCGCCTGGTACATATCGGGAAGCAACAATCCTTGAGCATAATTATAATATCCCGGCGAGGTAAGATTTATTTCACGCCCGACTTTCGCGATTACGCTGTTTTCATACGCTTTAACCGGCGTCTTGCCGAAAATGAATCCAATAATAGCATACCATATCCGCAGGAAAAACGGGAGCGCCGAAAATTCATCGTCCGCTTTTTTGGGGTTATCCGCCGTCTTCGTATAGAGCGGTTCATGGGAAAGATCGGAATTCTGGAAAATACGATCCAATAAATCCTCTCGCTCGGATTCTTTCAGCGTAAGAACAAGCGGGTCAAAAGAACTGTCAGCCACGTTTGACGCTCCCGGCCCCTAATGACACGCTGATTAACCTGACGCCAATCCGTGTGTCCTTACGTATTTGCCCGTTAGTCTGCGCACATACCGCATGAAAGGAGCACCGATTTATGCTCGATTGCATAAATCGGTGCTTTCCGAACGGGCTTCCCGTGGATCCGGCATAGAGGGAATAGCGACAACTTCCCCCTTCGGGGGAGTGTCCGCGCCTCGCATTGTCGGCAACGGTTACCCTTTTCGCATAGAGCGTCTTGTCAATGCACTTCCCCATGTTTGACCTTTTCCGTTGGTATCTCTTTGCCGTTGAGCAAGAGTGCCCGGCCGTTTACCGCGACCGTGCCGTCCACAACGCCAATGGGCACGGAACAAAACGTGTCGATGTCGATTTCAGGCTTATCCGGTTTGTCGCCGTCCGCACCCTCCAGCGTTACCCGCGTCCCCGTCTCGACACCCGCCGCATCCAGCACCTCGACCGTCTCACTTCCGTCCTCTTGTTTCATCGACGCGGCAAGCAGCATCCCCCGGCTCTCGATGCCGCGCAATTTCGCCGCCTTGAGGTTATAGGCAACGACGATATGTTTGCCCAGCAACTCTTCTTCCTTATAAAAGGGTACGAGGCCGGAAACGATCACGCGCTCCTCTCCGGCGATGTCCAGCGTCTCGATGTAGAGTTTGTCCGCCTTGGGATGACGCTCGATCTTGACGATTTTCGCCACACGGAGATCGAGCAACGCGGTGAAGGCATCCTCCGGCTTTTGCGCCGGGACCTCTTGTTCCGGCTGTACCGCCGTCTTTTCGTCCGCGCCGGAACTCCCTGTGCCGGTCGGGGACAGCCCCCGCTCTTTTTGCGAACCCGCATACTTTTCACGGAGCGCGTTGATGAAGTCGGGTTCCAGCCGCGCAAACAGCACCTCGCTGGTTATCGCGGCGGCTATCGAGCGGCACTTTCCCAACCCGTTCCAGTCGATTGAGCTAGCCTTCCCTTTCTCGAGCGTCAGCCCCAAAAATCCCGCGATTTTTTCCGCCGCGATCGGCGTAAACGGCTGAATCAGCACGGCAATGTCGGCGAGTAGCGCGGTGAGGTCCCCGATGACGGCCTCCCCCTCGGCGGGCGCCTCGGTGCGCTTCTTCCAGGGCTCGTTGTCCTGAAAGTACTTGTTGGCAAAGGCACTCAGTTCAAAGACCTTGTGATAGCCGTCACGCAACTCCGCCCATTCGAGGGCCTCGGTGATCTCCCCCTCGATTTCCCGCACCCGCGTCCAAAACGCCGGGTTCCCGCCCGGCGCGGGAGCCTTCCCGCCGTAGTAGCGCGTCACAAAAGAGAGCGTCCGGTTCACGAGGTTACCCAAGTTGCCGATGAGTTCCGCGTTGACCTTTTCCGCGAAATCCTTCCAGGTAAAAAGCGCGTCCGACTTTTCGGGCCGGTTGTAATAAATGTAAAAACGCCACACGTCGGAGGGAATGCCGCTTGCCATCACGTCGGTGCCGAACACCCCCCGTCCCTCGCTCTTTGAAAACTTGCCACTCTCGTAGTTGAGATACTCGGTGCTGGACATATGGTGGAGCATCGTCCATTTTTCGCCCGTGCCCAGCAGCGATGACGGGAAGATCACCGTGTGGAACGGGATGTTGTCCTTGCCAATGAACTGAAAGAGCGACACATTTTCGGGGTTTTTCCACCAGTCGTCCACCGCCTTTCGCCAGTCAAGGCCCCGCTCGTCGGCCCAGTTGCCCGTGATCGAGATATAGCCGATCGGCGCGTCAAACCATACATAGAAGACCTTGTTCTCGAAGCCCGGCTTCGGCACGGGGATGCCCCATTTGAGGTCGCGGGTGATGGCCCGTTCGTGGAGTCCGTCGCGGATCCAACTCTGCGACATCTGCACGGCGTTCCGCGCCCACCGGCCCTCCTCGCTCGTCTTTTTCAGCCACGCCTCAAGCACCGTCCGGTTCTTGGGAAGGTTGATGTAGAGATGCCGCGTTTCCCGCAATTCCGGCGTGTTGCCGCAGGACGAACAGGCCGGTTCCTTCAAGTCGGCCGGGTCAAGCAACTTCCCGCAATGCTCGCACTGGTCGCCCCGCGCCTTCTCGTAGCCGCAGTGGGGACAGACCCCGCGCACATAGCGGTCGGCCAGGAAGCGGCCGCAATGCAGACAGAAAAGTTGTTCCGTCGTGTTTTCGCTGATCATGCCGTTTTCGTCGTTCTTTTTGAAAATAGTCTGCGTCACCTCGGTGTGGATGGGCGTGGATGTGCGCCCAAACTTGTCAAACGCGATAGAAAACCAGCGGTAAATTGCGTCGTGCAGCGTCCAGTAACGGTCGCACAACGCCCGTTCGCTCACCCCTTCTTCGGCGGCGCGGGTCTCGGTCGCCGTGCCGTATTCGTCGGTGCCACAGATGTAGAGCGTTTCGTAACCGCGCAACCGGCAAAACCGCGCAAAACAATCGGCGGACAGCACCTGAATCAGGTTGCCGAGGTGGGGTTCATTATTCACATAGGGCAGGGCAGAAGTAATCAAACGGCGTTTCATACCATATATTGTAACCTTTTGCGCGGGATAGTCAAGGGCACGCGGTACCGGATAAACGCGGATGAGGAATTTTAACCACGGGCTTCACGAACAAATGGGTTATGCTCGTGTCCCGACATCATTCAAACTGCGAGTATAGCCTGAAGAGGCTGTTTCAAAATCTCGCGTTACGGCGCGGGCAGACTTCTCCCGAGGCCATCGTTGGCCGATGGCCCGCCGTCTTTGGATGGGGACACCGAGGCTGTATGTAACGTCATTTTTGCCGTAAACCGGGGGCTTTGCCCCCGGTTAGCCGGGCGGAAACGCGGAGGAAAAAGTAAATTCGGGCGAAAAAGGCGTTTCCGAGCCCATTCCAGCCAGGCGGGGGCTGCCCCAAGATAACTTGTAGGTCACGCCCGCCGGTACCGGCTTGCCCGCCTCCGCCTCGACTACGTCCCAGTCAACTTCTTTCGCTTCGGGCGGCGGCTCCCCCGCCACAATCTCCGACCAGTACCGCTCCCCCCACACGTGCCCCGTTCTCCCCGTCCGAAAATTGAACCGCACCGAGAACGTCTGCTTGATCCACTGCATAATCTTGGGCAGTTTTAATCCGTCGGCGGGCTTGATATAGAACGTGAGCCACACCCCCTCGATTTTAAGCCCCCGCATCTCGAAGCCGAACCGCCCTTTCGCCTCGCGGAGCACCCGATAGAATAGTACCACCGCCCACCCCAGCCGGAACAAGGGCTCGCCGACATTAACCGCCGTCTGTACTTCGTACCAGACATC
>JAISZQ010000098.1 GCA_031269165.1 Spirochaetaceae bacterium | reverse complement strand
GCGGTTGGGGGGCCCCCAACAAAACATTCGTGTTTTTGGCGGGCGGGGGGGGTGGGGGTGGGCTACCCCGGGCGCGTGGGGTATACTACCCCCTCCTTGTCAAAATGATAATGGGTCTTGCGCCGCGCATAGTCCCCGTGCAGGATGGCTTCCGCTTCGGCAACCGCGTCCGCTATGACCGCGTCCCCGCCTGAAGCGCAGGCGTCAATCACGAGACGGTAGGCGCGGGTGACGGTTCCCACATACTCGGCGCTCTTCATGCGGCCCTCGATCTTCAGCGCGTTGATGCCGGCCTCGGAGAGAAGCGGCACGCGGTCGATAAGCTGGAGGTCACGCGGGCTGAAAAAGTAGCCGCTTTCGTTCCCGCTTCCCTTCCCGTCTATCGAGGGCTCATCAGGCGAATCGCTCGTCCGGTAGAGCCTCCGGCACGCCTGGGTGCACATCCCCCGGTTCGCCGACTTGCCGCCCAAGAAACTGGAAAAGAGGCAGAGGCCGGAGACGCTGACGCAGAGGGCCCCGTGGACGAAGACTTCCAACTCGGCGTTGGTGTTCCCTCGGATGGCTTTGAGCGCGTCGAGGGAAAGTTCGCGGGCAAGCACCACCCGCGAGACGCCGTGTTTCGACAAAAAGTTCGCGCCCCGCGCCGAGGCGACGTTCATCTGGGTGGAGGCGTGTAGTTTGAGGGACGGGAAGCAGCGGCGCGCCATCTCGACCACGCCGTAATCCTGCACGATGAGCGCGTCCGGGCCGACCGAGGCAAGGTATTTGAGCAACTGGTACATCCGGTCGGTCTCGCGTTCCTCGAACACCGTGTTTACCGTAACATAGACCTTGCGGCCTTGGCTGTGCAACACCTTGACGGCGGCCTCGAACTGGGAATAGGCGAAGTTTGCCGAGCGGAGGCGGGCGTTGAAGGATTTGAGGCCCAGATACACCGCGTCCGCACCTGAGGCGATGGCGGCGTCGAGGGCTTCGGGTGTTCCGGCGGGAGATAAGAGTTCCATGTTAGGTGAGCCCGCCCACGAAGTTGTCAACAAAGGCCTCGCACTCGATTTCCCGATTGAGGATGCGGTAGAGCCCTGTGCTGATCGGCATCTTGAGCCCGTGCTTCTCCGCGAGGATCCGCACATACTTCGCCGCCGCGACCCCTTCCGGCAGATAGCCGACTTCGCTGATGCGGCCGATAAGGTCGTCGATGTCGTGAAACGTACTGAGGATTTTTTTCTCGACGATGTCGCGGCCAAAACGCCGGTTTCGCCCGAATACCGAGCGGCACGTTACGTCGAGGTCGCCCACGCCGGAGATCGAGGTAAACGTCTCCGGGTGCGTCGCGCCCATCGCCCGGCCCAGCATCTGGATCTCGTTCAACCCGGCCGCGAGCAACAGCGACGAGGTGCCGTCCCCAAACGCCGCGCCCAGCACCGTCTCGTCCCGCTCCTTGAGCGCGTCCAGAATCCCAAACGCGATGGCGATCACGTTCTTGGCCGCCGACGCCACCTGCACCCCGCGCACGTCAAGCGAGGAAAACACCAGCACGCGGTTGTTCTTGATAAGGTCGCGGAACCGGAACGAGTTCTTCGCGTTCTCGCTGGCCGCGATGAGCCCGGTGATCTTGTACCGCGACACCTCCTCCGCATGGCTCGGCCCGGCAATGTAGACCAGCGAGTGCCGATAAAACCCCGGCAGGTAATCTTCAAGCGTCTCCACGATGAGGCGGGGCTCTTCCATTCCCGGGCCCTTCCCCGGCAGAAATCCCTTGGTAAGCACCGCGATCGGTGTCTCTCCCTCCCGAATGGAGGGCAGGTTGAGTATCTGCTTCACCGTGTCAAGAAGATAGAGCGAAGGCGTTGCGAGAATGAGAAAATCCTTTCCGTCGGCCACCGCGCGCATATCCGTGTCGGCCCGCACATTGTCGGGAAGCGCCACCCCCGGCAGGTAGCGCGTGTTGGTCCGCGCCTCCATGATCTCCGCTGCCGTGTCTTGTTTCCGCGCCCACAGCACCACGTCTTCATCCAGCCCCGCCGCCCGCTTGTTCTCGGCAATGACTTTCGCCACCGCCGTCCCCCAGGCTCCCGCCCCGATGATGCCCACTTTCGAACTCATGCGGACACTATACACTATTTAGAAATAAGAGATAAGAGAATAAGCGCTGGACGGGGACTGTTTAGGGAGCGAGTGGCGGTAGGGAGAGCGACACCGCAGAGTGCGCCTCTGGACGGGAACTGTTTAGGGAGCGGGTGGTGGTAGGGGGGGGGGGAGCGACACCACAGAGTGCGCTTCCTTTGGGCGGGGACTGTTTAGCGGGCGGGTGGCGGTAGAGGGGAGCAACACCACAGAGTGCGCTTCCTTTGGGCGGGTGCCGTTTAGATAGCGTGTCGATATGCCGGGTGAACACCACCTACAGGCGGCTGTGCTACCGGCGCAACGTGCTGTCTCAAGGCGGTGACTATCGCAGACAGGTACTGACTAGGGTAGCAATGCCGCCTTACGGTGGTGTTCACCCGGCCGGAACGACAATACCGCAGAGCACGCCTCCTTTGGACGGGGACCGTTTAGCGGTCGGCAACCAACGGGGAGAGCCACACCAAACAGCACGTTTCTGGGCGGGTGCCGTTTAGTGAGCGGCCTCACGTCATTGCGAACCCGCAGGGTGAAGCAATCCAGACGAGGCGGCCTTTCCACTGGATTGCTTCTCTTCGCTCGCAATGACGGACGGGTACTGTTGAGCAAACAGCAACCAACGGGGACAACACCACCACAGAGCACGCCTCTGGGCTAAACTTAACCCACAAAATGAAAAACCACGGACCACACAAACATTTGCCATGAAAACGGACGAAGAAACAAAAGTTGCACTACTCCGTTCGTGAGGTTGCAGGCCGACGGCCCGTTGGGGTTCGTGGTAAAATTTCAGCCTTCCAAATCAATGTGCGTTCCGATCATCGGGTCGTTGATAACCACGCTATAGTGCTCGTCTCCGGCCGCATAAGCGGGTTTTTTTGTCTTGTCGTGCGGCGCATCCTCCTTGCCGCCGTGTCCTTCGCGCTCCTTGAGGCGTTCCAGTTGCCGATTGCCGGCGTTTTCAGGATCATTCCTTTCGGCGGCCGCGTTCACCGACTCGATGTCTTGGGTCAGTTTTCGCGCTTCACGATCGCCAGCAATGGCCCTTTGGATCGCCGCGCCTTCCCGCAATGCGGTCTGCTCCTTGCCCACCTTGTCAAGTTGGGAAAACATAACCTGTATGTCAATCGGTTGTACAGCCATACTTATTTCCGCGCTTTCCGCTCCGACGCTTTTTCATTGTCGCCCACAAATTTGCCGATCTGGATGAGCCCGTTGGAAGCGGTAAACGTAACGCATTTGTACTCGGAACGGATCACCGTTTGGACATCTCGGATAAAGATCACGGTTCCCGAATAGCATTTTGTGGAAACGGATACTTTACCGTTTTTCTCCAGTTGCGTGAGCTGATCTTTCGCTTCCGCCACTCGATCCTTTAACCGGCCAATTTTTGCGGTCAGATCAATCCGCCGATCCAATAATTCGGCGAGATATGCTTCCTTGTCTTCGGAAAGTTCCCTTTGCCGCTTTTTCATTGCCTCCAGAGTAGCAATATTGCGTTGCAAATCGTCAATCTCTTCCTGTATTTTAGCCTGTCTTGCCGCCAGCAGGGCAATATTTTCTTTCAACTCTGGATCGTAACCGACTTCGCAAATCGTTTCGGTATTACCGGATGCCGAGCCGAGGACCTTCGCTTGAACCTCTTCCCCCGCGCATATTTTACCGCCGATGATCGCGGCCCGTTTTCCCTGGCAAACCACTCGCTGCCGGGCACTGACGGTCGAATTGAGAATACCGTCCGAAACAACAACCGAACTGCCGCATTTTACCATCGCGTTTTCAATGAACTTGGCAAAAAGCATCTGCCCCGCCCGCACCGTACTGCCCTGTTTCCCGGTGATGCCCTGCCGGATAACAATATCCCCTTCGGCGTCGAGATCGGCCTTTTCAACCAGCCCCGTTATCTCAATATTGCCGGTCGCCTTTATCGAATAACCTTCATTGACATTCCCGTTCACCACAACCGATCCGAGGAAGATAATGTTACCGGTTTTCACACCAACCGAGCCGTCTATCGTGAGAACTTTCTCAACGCTGATCTTACCGGCGCTGAGAACGACCTGACCGTTCACGTCGGCAACAACGGTACAACCGTCTTTGTCCATCCGTACATTCTCGCCAAGCGGAAGCGGAATATCTTCACCATCGGCAGCGGGCAATAACTTTCCGGTTACCGTCCGCCCGTACTCGCCCTTTTCCGGCGGCATCTTGCGGGCAAGTTTATCCCCGGCCATGACGTTTTGGATCGTGTTCAACTCTTTGAAATTCACCGCGCCGGCGGTCGTCTCTCGGAGGCGCGCCGATGCCGGATCAACTTCAAAGAAATAATCCATGTGGGCATTTATTCCGTTCACCGCCGGTTTTCCCGCGGCTACACACACCTGCGTACCATAGGCTGGGCGGTCGGTAAACTGCACCAGAACATCTTCTTTTATCCCGTAAATGACTCCGTTACCCTGCAATAGACGCCTGATGCCTTCATAGGAGATATCGCCGCCGCCCGCGCCAGGAGGCGTTACCGAAATAAAGGCGTACATCTCGTCTTCACTGATGTCAATGCGCGCGAAACTGTCGTTTGTGGCATTGTACTGAAAACCGGCCACCCGAACATAGGTGCCGGACGCATCCTTCACGACTTGCCGTACCAGTGTGTCGTTATACCCCAGTATCCGGCGGCGTTCCAAAGCGCCGCGCGCCTCCGCCTCCGTCACCGATGTTCCCTCTCCTTGAGGAGGCGTCACCTTAAGAAGCACATCACCTGCCTTAAGCTGTACAAATACCTGGCCGTCTACGTCCACAACCTCGATCTCGGGGGCATCCGCCAACTCAAGATCAGATTCCTCATCTTCACCCGTCTTGTCAACCTCGACAAGCCGCACATAAGCCTTAATTTTCCACGGCCGAGTGCCCTTACCAAAAAATCCGGCAAAACCCCGTTCCACAACCTCGTATTCGATGCGCCTGACCGGAAGCCCCAGCAACGTAGCCGCCTCCTGCACCGCCCCCTCAAGACTGTTCCCCTCAGCCTCCACGAACTGAACGAACAAGTCGGCTTCCAACCGAGGCTGTAATCTGTCTTTAAGTTCAACAAAATCAATCATTCCTGCCAAAAGCCCCTTGCCATTATACGAACACAGCAAAAGGGGGAATCGGCAAATTGCCGCGCCTTCCCCCTCGCTCCGGACTAAGCTCAAAACTTGAGCCGTCCTCCGCTACCCCCTTCTACGGGGGCCAGCCCCCCGAAGGTGTCCTACGGACACCCCGCCCCCGAATCACGGCGAGAAAGGAAATCTCGTTCGGGTTTGAAACAGCCTCATTATACAACCGCAAGCAACGCCCTGTCAAGGCAATATCATGTGCGGTGATAACTTGCCGAGGGTAACACGCCGCATAGAGCCCCCGGTTATATGCGGTTGCCGGTCGTAACGCTTTCGTCAAACGGGAAAACGGCGAAAAATGTCATGTTTTCAAAAATTTTTGTCTTAAAATACGCCTTTCTCTTGACAAAAATTTTCAATTAGTGATATGATACAGACATCTTATATCTTTATTATGGAGGATTTATGAAAATGAAGAGTTTTGCAAAAAAAGGGGCATTTTTTTGCGGTGTGGTGGTACTAGTACTGGCGGGGGGGGGGGGCATAACCGGCTGTAAAAAAGCGGAAACCACCACCTCGAACAAACTGGTGGTGTGGTCGTTTACCGACGAGATCGGCGGGCTGGTTGATAATTACTATAAACCGGCTCATCCAGACGTAACGATCGAATATTCGCTCACGCCGACCGATCAATTCCCGAACAAGCTGGATCCGGTTCTCGCTTCGGGGCAGGGCGCGCCGGATGTGTTTGGCTTGGAGGACGCTTTCGTCCGCAAGTATGTCGAGTCGGGGCTGCTCCTCGACATTACCGATGTCTACGAGGCGGCCAAGGACAAGATACTCCAGTATCCGGTTGACATCGGCAGTTATAACGGCAAGGTTTATGGAATGTCGTGGCAGGCGACGCCGGGCGCAGTGTTCTACCGGAGGAGTCTCGCCAAAAAGTATCTGGGAACGGACGATCCTGCGGTCGTGCAGACGTACTTCAAAGACTTCGAGACCTTCCTCGCGACGGCGGGAGATCTGAAAACAAAGTCAAACGGCGCGTGCGTGGCGGTCTCCGCGTTCCAAGATATGCTCATGCCGTACAAGGCGGCGCGGGCGCAACCCTGGGTGGTGAACGGCAAACTGGTCATTGACCCGGCGATGGAGGGTTATCTTGACACGGTGAAACTGTTGTACGACAAAGGCTATGTCGGCCGGGTGCAACAGTGGTCGGAAGGCTGGTTTGCCGGTATGCAGGGCAAGCTGACCGACGAACGGAACGCCCCCATAGAGGTTTTTGCCTACTTCCTTCCCACGTGGGGCCTCCACTATGTGTTGAAAACCAACGCGCCTGAAACCTCAGGCGACTGGGCCATGATTCCCGGCCCGATGCCCTACCGCTGGGGCGGAACATGGCTTGCCGCATGGAAGAACACGAAGAATCCCGAAGGCGCGAAAGAGCTTATCAGTTATCTGACAACGGATGACGCGTTCCTTGAAACGTATGCGAAGGCGTCCGGCGACCTCATTGACAACATCAAAGTCGTTGACAAAATCAAAGATGATTTCTCGGAGCCCTTCCTGGGCGGACAGAATCATTATGCGGCGTTTGCCGAGTTGGCCAAGGATGTCAACGGCAAACTTACCCAAGGTACCGATCAGGCGATTGAGGCCCTCTTCCTGGAGGCGACCAACGCCTATGTGAACGGGGAAAAATCAAAAACGCAGGTCATTGAGGACTTCAAGTCGCAGGTGAACGCCCAGCTTGGTCTTTAATGTTGTGGCCCCGCATACCCAATAGCGTGGGTATGCGGAGAGCAGCCCCGCTTGCCGATAGCAGATGCGGGGTTGTTTTCGTTTATCGGAGGTACCATGAAAGCGGTAACAAACGCTAAAGTCGGCGGGAACGAAGCGCGGCTCCAAAAGTGGGGTTATGTCTTTGTCCTGCCTTTCGTCCTTGTCTTCGCGGGGTTCAACCTGTATCCGACCGTCTACACGCTGTTCCTTTCTTTCACCAATCTGAAAGGGTTAAACCCCAGTTTTAATATTACCGGCCTTGCCAACTTTTCCCGCCTCGTGCATGACCCCTATTTCTGGGGCGCGGTCGGCAACACGTTTATCATGTGGGGCTGGAACTTCGTGCCGCAGTTGGGCATCGCGTTCCTGCTCTCCGTCTGGTTTTCCGACGTTACGCTCCGACTGAAAGGCAGCGGGGCCGTACGCGCGATCATCTATATGCCGAACCTGCTCACGGCGGCTTCCGTGGCGATGCTGTTCCGCAGTCTTTTCGCCTATCCGGTCGGCCCGGTGAACCAGTTCTTGCAGGGTCTCGGCATTTACGCCGAAGTGGTGCGTGACGGTCAAACCGTACAGGAGGCGTTTAACTTCTTCCGGTCGGTGCCGTTTTCACGCGGCATCGTGTCGTTTATCCAGTGGTGGATGTGGTACGGTCAGACGGTGATCCTCCTCATGGCGGGCATCACGAGCATTCCGGTGTCGCTGAACGAGGCGGCGGTCATCGACGGCGCGAACTCACGCCAGATCACGTGGCGGATCACGCTGCCGTTGCTCCGTCCCATCATACTCTACACCCTCGTAACATCAATGATCGGCGGTATGCAGATGCTGGAAGTCCCCTTCCTGCTCACCGATATGCGCGGCGCGCCCGATTTCAAAATCAGGACGACGAGCGTCTATCTCTACAACCTGGCGTTCCAAGGGGTAAACGACTACTCCTACGCCGCCGCGATCTCCATCGGCGTGTTCATCATCACGCTGATCCTCGCGTTGCTCATCTTCTTCTTTATGCAGGACCGGTCGGATATTAAAAAGAAAGGAGGCCGTTCATGAAAAAATCATCGTATCGACTGTCTTTGAGTGTCCAGCGGACCGCCGTCACCGCGCTGATGGTATTCTTCGCGTTGCTTGCGGTCGTCCCCATCTATCTCTTGCTGGTAAACGCGACACGGAGTACGGAACAGATCAACCAGGGCATCTCGCTGATTCCCGGCACCAATATGCTGTACAACTGGAAAGCCCTCACCGGACGCGGGTTTCAGATTTGGCAGGGCTTCTTCAACAGCGCCTTCATCGCCGTCTGCTCCACCGTGTTGTGCGTCTACTTCTCGTCGATGACCGCCTACGGCGTGCACGTCTACCGCTTCAAAGGCCGCGCCGTGCTGTGGGCCGTGATCCTCGTCATCATGATGCTTCCGGCCTCGCTCTCGTTCATCGGCTTTTATCAGTTCATGTCGCGCCTGCATCTGCTGGACAACTACATCCCGCTCATCATCCCCAGCATCGCGGCGGCCGGCACCGTGCTTTTCATGCGGCAGTACATGCAGGCCGTGCTGTCCAAAGAACTGATCGAAGCGGCGCGTATCGACGGCGCGGGAGAGTTTCGCACCTACAACGCGGTGGTTCTGCCGATCCTGAGCCCAGCAATCGCAGCCCAGGCCATCTTTGCCTTTGTCGCAAGCTGGAATAACTTCTTCACCCCGTTTGTGCTCATTTCCAGCCAGAAAAAGTACACCCTGCCGATGCTCGTCCAGGCCCTTCGTGGCGACATCTACCGCACCGAATACGGCGGCATCTACTTAGGCATCGCGGTCTCGATTGTCCCGATTGTCATCTTCTACATCTTCATGTCCCGGTTCATCATTTCCGGCGTGGCGATGGGCGGAGTCAAGGAGTAGGTAACAGAGGCCGTCATTGCGAGAAGCAAAGCGGCGAAGCAATCCGGCACGGCGTTCTGCTCGCCGGATTGCTTCGTCCTTCGGGTTCGCAATGACGATGCCGCCGCGTTCACTCCCCCGAAGGGGGGATCCGTCACGCTTGCTCAACACGACACGCCCGCTTCGCCTCCACGGCAGGTGGCGTCCGCAACGACGGGGAGAGCCGTCATTGCGAGGAGCATAGCGACGAAGCAATCCAGACGGAGAAGGCCCTCCACTGGATTGCTTCGCTTCGCTCGCAATGACATTGGAACTGTCGTCATTGCGAGGAGCATAGCGACGAAGCAATCCAGACGGAGAAGGCCCTCCACTGGATTGCTTCGCTTCGCTCGCAATGACGGGCGGAACTGTCGTCATTGCGAGGAGCATAGCGACGAAGCAATCCAGACGGAGAAGGCCCTCCACTGGATTGCTT
>JAISZQ010000079.1 GCA_031269165.1 Spirochaetaceae bacterium | reverse complement strand
TCGGCTTCGAGATGCGCGGGCTTGCGATTGAGGGGGTGTGGCTTACGTTCTACATGAAGCTCGCCAACGGGCTTGAACTGCCGAAGATTATGCAGTGGCTGAAACAGACGTTCTCCGTTTGGTTCAATTTTCGCACGGGGAGGACACGCGCGTGGCACGAATGGATAATGGATAATTGAAAATGGATAATGTCATGTTTTGGAGACAGCGCGTTCCCTTCCTATAATTTCCCATTTTCAATTCCCCGAAGGGGCGAGACAGCCCCCGTCCGGCTGGAATAGACTCGGAAACGCCTTCTTTCTGGACAGACACGAACTGAAAGTTCGTGATGGTGTGGGCCAAAAGCCCATTGAGGTTCGTGGTTGAAATTCCTGAAATTCAGCCGTTTTTTTGGCGATTGAACGTCCATGACGTTGCCCTGATCCTTCGTAGTTCCCGTGTTCCATGTTTTGTTGATTTTTTCATTTTTTATTTGCCTATCGCGCATAATCTGCTTATATTTACTGGGTGAGGTTGTTCCAAAACCTCACGTTTTGGAACAGGTTCGTGTTGTTTCTTGGTGAAGGCGTTGGGGCGTTGGCCGCATGACGGGGATTGCGCCGGGGGGCGTTGCGGGGGGGCTCCCCCGCTGAGGGGGGTGCCGGAAGACGCGAACGGGGCTGGAGGCAGGGGGGAGGCTTCCCCCCCTTATAAAATAGATGTTTATGATCGTTAAACGGTCTGACATAATTTTTTTTACGAGGAGTTATGAAAATGAGGGAAAAATTGAAAGGTAAGATTGGCGGGAGTTTTTCGATGTTTGGGGGCGGCGACGGGTTTGCCGAGTTTAACAAGGCAATCGAGCGTTCTCCGAAAAGTCCCAACGCGTATTTTGAGCGGGCGCAGGCCTACTGCAATCAGGGGGATCTCGACCGGGGGATCGCGGATTACGACCAGGTGATCGCGCTGAAGCCGGACTATTCGAGCGCCTACCTCAACCGGGGCAACGCCTACTATCTCAAGAACGACTATGCACGCGCCATTGAGGATTTTGACGCGGTGCTGAGGATGAAGCCGGATAACCCCCGCGCTTACTGTAGCCGGGGGACTGTCTATGCGGCAAGCGGGGATTATGACCGGGGGATTGCGGATCTGACGAAGGCCATCAAGTTGAAGCCGGATCTCATGGAGGCCCACCTTAACCGGGGCAACACGTATATGGATCTAAACGACCGCGACCACGCGATCGCCGACTATACGCGGGTGATCAAGCTGGCCCCCACGTTTCCGGGCGGGTATTTCAGCCGGGGCAACGCCTACACCGAGAAGGGCGAGTATGACCTCGCGCTGGCCGACTTTACCGAGATGCTCAGGCACAATCCCGGCGACGCGACCGCTTACTTCAAGCGGGGCAATGTGTATTTCGAACAGGAGGACTATGAGCACGCGATGGCCGAGTTCACGCTGGCAGTCGAGGCGTACCCGTATTATGCGGACGCGTTCATCAACCGGGGGTGCGTCTACTCGCTTCTGCAAGACCACGACCGCGCTATCGTCGACTACAACCGGGCAATCAACCTCGATGCCAACAGCGCGATTGCCTACTTCAAGCGGGGAATCTCGTATCAGGACAAGGGCGACTGTGTCCGCGCCATTGCCGATTACACGAAGGCGCTGAAGCTCAACCCCTGCTATGCGGAGGCCTACACGAATCGGGGAGTCGCCTACTGCAAAAAGGGGAAGTACAAGGCCGCCTGTGCGGACTGGAAGCGGGCGTTGCAACTCGATCCCAGCGACGCCCTCGCCAAGGACTGGCTCGACTTGATGGAGAACAAGCAGATCACGCTGGGGTAGACGCATAAAAGACGGCACTATTTGCCGTGAACCATGCTTGAGAGCCTGTTCAAAATCTCAGCAAAAGGGGGATCGGCAATTTGCCGCGTCTCCCCCTGTCAACAACTTAAGAATTTTGGTCCGCGAATGGCGCGAATAAATACGAATGATACATACCCATCAGCGCGTATTCGCATACATTCGCGTACATTCGCGGACAAAAAAACTAAAAATCTGTGTAACCCGTTGACCACTCTTATATTCCATTTGCTTAAGTTGTTGACAGGAGAAGACATTCCCCCTTTCGCTGGGTTTTGGAACAGCCTCAGTCAATCAGTTTTGGAACAGGCTCCATGGTCAATGGAAAAGCGTTTGTACCCGTGCACCGGCATCCAGACGACGCATACCTCGTCCACCCGGGCGTGGCGCGGCCCCCGGTGCAGCCACGCAAGAAATTCGTGCGCCGCCGCTTCGGGGCCTTCCGCCCACACTTCAACCTCCCCGCCGCTGGTGTTTCGCACCCAGCCTTTCACGCCAAGCCGCTCCGCCTCGGCCGCCGCCGTCCACCGGAACCCGACCCCCTGCACGCGCCCCGTGACCACAGCGGAAAACGCCGTTATTCCCATGCTGCCTCCTATCGTATATGATACTGCTATGATACTCGATACTATCGCCGCGTCAACGAGGGAACGCCTCGCACAAGCGAAAGAAAAGTCCGCGTTTGAAGCGGCGTTGCGGGCGCCGGGGCTCTCGTTCATCTGCGAAGTGAAAAAGGCCTCCCCGTCGAAAGGCGTGATTGCGGAGGACTTCCCCTACCTGCGTATCGCCCGTGAATACGAAGAGGCCGGGGCCTCGGCAATCTCCGTGCTGACCGAACCGCGCTTCTTTCAGGGGAGTGCCGCCTACTTG
Source organism: Spirochaetaceae bacterium (assembly GCA_031269165.1). Taxonomy (GTDB): domain Bacteria; phylum Spirochaetota; class Spirochaetia; order Treponematales; family Breznakiellaceae; genus JAIRNN01. The sequence continues at coordinate 2,593 of JAISZQ010000079.1, read as the reverse complement.
CAGGAAATCGCCCGCGCCGTGTCCGTCCCCTGCCTCCGCAAAGACTTCATCATCGACGAATACCAAATCTACGAGGCAAAATTCCTCGGCGCGGCCGCCGTCCTCCTCATCTGCGCGTTGCTCGAAGAAAAACAGTTGGCCGCCTTCATCGCCCTCGCCGAATCCCTCGGCCTTGCCGCCCTCGTCGAGACGCACTGCGAAACGGAAGTGGAGGCCGCCCTCAACGCCGGCGCGAAAATCATCGGCATCAACAACCGCGACCTCCAAACCTTCACCGTAGATTTGGACGTTACCCGCCGCCTTACGGCACTTATCCCCGGCGGCATCGTCAAAGTAAGCGAAAGCGGCATCCATTCCCCGGACGACATAAAGCGTGTCGCGGATTCCAGCGTGGACGCGGTGCTGATAGGCGAATCCCTGATGCGGGCGCGGGACAAGAAACGGCATCTGGCCGAACTCGTCGGGAAAATTTGATAACGCGCGTTGCATAAAGGGTAAAAAAAGGGAACCAAGAAAGACGGGGTGTCTTCCCGGGTTCCCCAAATGAAGAGGAGACCTCATTCTAATTGCCGCCTCAGAGAATCGAACTCTAGACACAAGGATTTTCAGTCCTTTGCTCTGCCAACTGAGCTAAGGCGGCCTCTCGCAAGCGTCTCACACTCACGATGACACTAGTCTATCACAGCGAAAAAAATTTGTCAAGAGGGCGTGTTGCGAGGCAGGACTTTTCCTTTGGGGCCGGTTCGTGTATGATGGAAGACGGCTTGAATTGCCGGTGGTTAAAGGAGAAGTTATGCTGAATATTGCGGTTATTGGAACGGGGAACATTGCCCGTATGCACATTGATGGGTATCTGGCGTTTCCAGAGCGGTGCCGGATTACCCATCTGGCGGATATCTACCCGGAGAAGGCGGTGGAAACAGCGGCGCAGTACGGGCTTCAGGCGAAGACGGCGGCGTCTTACCAGGAATTTTTAGACGAGCCGATTGATCTGGTGAGTATCTGTACGCCGCCCTATTGTCATGCGGAGGCAAGCATCACGTTTCTGGACGCGGGGAAAAACGTGCTGGTTGAAAAGCCGATGGCCGCCTCGCTCGAAGAGTGCGACGCGATGATTGCCGCCGCGAAACGAAGCGGGAAGGTTTTTTCGGTGGTGGCGCAGAACCGTTTCCGCGACCCGATCTATAATCTGAAAAAGACGCTCGACACGGGGCTCATCGGCAGGGTCGTTCACGCGCAGATCGACTCGTTCTGGAACCGGGGGCATTCCTACTACGACCTCTGGTGGCGCGGCACGTGGGAGAAGGAGGGCGGCGGCTGTACGCTCAATCATGCCGTTCACCACATCGATATGCTCGGCTGGATGCTGGGACTGCCCGAACAGGTGAGCGCGATGATCAGCAACGCGAACCACGATAACGCCGAGGTCGAGGATATATCGGTGGCCGCATTGCGGTACGGCAAGAGTGGCCGGACGAACCCCGGCGCGCTCGCCCAGATCACCGCGTCGGTCATTCATCACGGCGAGGAACAGCAGGTCATCTTTCAGGGCGAGAAGGCGCGGATTTCAGCACCGTGGAAGGCCGCCGCGCAGATGTTTCAGGAGAACGGTTTCCCCGTCTTCGGTAAACAGGATGACGCGCTGGTCAAAAAGCTGACTGATTTTTACGAAGGGCTCCCGCATCTTGAATACTCAGAGCATACCGGGCAGATCGACAACGTGCTTACCGCGATCGAAACCGGCGGGGAACCCCTCATCAAAGGCGGGGACGGGCGGCTCACGATTGAGCTTATCACGGCCATCTACAAGGCGGGCAGCGAGGGCCGGACGGTCAGCCTTCCCATCGGAAAAGACGACCCGTTCTACACGGTTCCCGGCATCATGCGGGCGGTTCCGCATTTCTACGAAAAAACCACATCGGTGGAAAACTTTGCGGGCCCCATCACGGTGGGCAGCGACTACCAGAAGAGCGGGGCGCGATGAGCATAACGATCGGCCATGTCGCGTTGCGGGCGCGGGACTTGGAGAAAACAGTCGCGTTCTACCGCGACACGCTGGGCTTTCCCGAAGCGTTCAGGATGTACGATGACGCGGGCAACCCGAACAACGTCCATCTTTTTGTCGGCGTCGGCCAGTTTCTGGAACTGTTTCCCGGCGGTACCGTTGAGCGGGAGATCACGGGGGAGACCATCGGCCCGGTCCATCTCTGTTTTGAAGTGGACGACGCGGTGAAGGCCCAGGAGGAAATTCGTTCCCGTGGCGCGCCCATCGACAAGGAGGCCGCCCGTGGCATTTCCCGCTGTATCAACTTCTGGACGCACGATCCCGACGGCGTTCGCCTTGAGTTTGCCCAACTGCCTCCCGACTCGTTACAGGCGGCGGCGATAGCCCGGCAGCAAAAATAAGGGACAAGTAGCAGGGTTATTGCGAGCGAAGCCCCCGACACTACGAGCGAAGTCCCCGTCATTGCGAGCGAAGCATCTGTCATTGCGAGCGAAGCGAAGCAATCCAGCGAGGGAGCGGGCTGGAACGAAGGGAGAGACAAGAGATACCGGCCTGCCGATAAGTTACCCTGCTAAACCACTGCGAATA
>JAISZQ010000076.1 GCA_031269165.1 Spirochaetaceae bacterium | reverse complement strand
TTTTAGTTTTTTTGTCCGCGAATGTACGCGAATGTATGCGAATACGCGCTGATGGGTATGTATTATTCGTATTTATTCGCGCCATTCGCGGACCAAAATTCTTAAGTTGTTGACAGGGGAAAGCCTCCCCCTGCCTCCTTTCTTCAGCAAAGGGTAACGATTCAGTCGCATCTGATTTTACCGGAAATTTCAAAATATAAGCACAATTAATTATAAAACCGCATTTATTTAAATGACTTTTACTTCAAATTAAGCGAATAATAGGGGGATCGACTGAATAGTTACAACAAATTCTCAAAAAAAGCAAAAAATTTCAGGTTTTTTCACAAAAACACTTGACAAATCCGAAAACATGATTCATACTCTTCTCTAGTTAGTCCAAACATTAAACTAACCGGAAAATTATATGATGAATAAGACAACCAGCCATTTGGAACTTATTAAGAAAATAAACCGTTCTCGTATTTTGGAGTCGATTAAAGACCGTGGGAAGGCGAGCAGGGTTCAGATTGCTCGTGAACTATCCCTAAGCAAAACGACTGTCTGCACGATAATCGACGAATTACTTGAAAAGCGGATTCTTAAAACGACGGGCATAGCGAATGCGGGAAAAAATGGCGGACGTCCCGCATCACTGGTGAGCTTTAATGACGAATCGGCGTACTGCGTTGGTATAGACATTGGCGGAACAAAACTCCTGTTACTCATTACAGACCTCGCGGGGAACATCGTGTATGAAATCAAAACGCCGACGACGAACAAAGCGTCCGAAATCGCCGCGCTTGTCGTAAAAAGTATCGAAGAGGCAAAATGCTCCCGCGATATGATAATCGGACTGGGAATTGGCGTTCCGGGTATTGTGCGCCCTAACGGTGTGGTAATCCAGGCATCGTCTCTTAATTGGTACAACTTTGACCTCAAGGGGAGTTTGCAGGACGCGCTTGGGTTTCCTGTTTCTTTGGGCAACGATGTAAACCTTGCGGCGATAGGCGAGCGATGGAAGGGAGCGGGTGAAAAATCAAGCGACATTTTTTTTATCACCATCGGCACAGGAGTGGGTAGCGCGATTATTGCGGACGGACGGATTGTGAACGGCGCGGGAAACCGTTCCGGTGAAGTGGGGCATTTTATAGAAAAGGCCGATTTTTTAACGGGAAACGTGTACCGATTTGGCGAGCAGGGTGTCCTTGAACGGAAAATTTCTGGAACCGCGCTTGGCAAACACGGCTGTAACTCGGAAGAATTGTTCAAGCGTTATTCGCAAGGCGATGAATCCGTACAAAAAGTCATCAATGAATTTATCCTCGACCTTGCGGTTATGATTGCCAATTCCGTAACTTTGCTCAATCCGCAAAAGGTGATTATCGGCGGCGGCGTGTCGGACGCGCTACACCCTATTTTGCCAAAACTGTGCGAAATAGTGGACGCGCTTTCACCGACCAAGACAGAGATTAAAATCGCTACGCTGGGCGCAAAAGCGGGGGCGTTCGGCGCGATAGCGTTTTTGATTGATCAAGTCGAGCAAAATTAACCGTCTAAAATAGCGGTTGAAAATAAATTATTTGGAGGAACAAAATGAAAAAGAAAGGGTATTGGTTTGCGGCAATCGCTCTTGCGTTCGTGTCTCTCACAGTCGCCGGTTGTACGAAAAAAGCCGAAGTCGCGAAAAACGAGCCTGTAGAAATCACGATGTGGGTGTATTCCGATTGGGCAACGGGAAAGGGTGGAGAACTTTTCCGCAAATGGGCGGACGAGTTTGTCGCGGCGAACGACGATGTGAGCAAAATCACGCTCGTGGGAAAAAATGACGCGGAATTGCTGACGGGTCTGATGTCGGGTGTTGGGTTGCCGGATTGTTTTACCGCGAGTTTCCGCGATGGAAAGAGTTTGGTTGAGGCAGTGGATTATCTCAACCTGAAACCCTTTTTTGACGCGCAGAACGCCGACTACAAAAACGCTTTCGACAAGAAAGCGCTTGCCGCCTGCATTGAAGGCGATCAAATGTATGCGTTCCCGTTTGTGGGATATGTGCCGCTGATTTTCCGCAACCTGACTGTGTTGCGCAAGGCGGGAATCAATCCCGACGACGGGATTCCCACGTGGGATGATTTTGTCGCGCAGTTGCAAAAAATCAAGGCGGCTGGGATAGACCCGGTACACAGCTTCGCCGGACACTGGTTTGCCCCCGGTACCGTTCTTGGTTCAGAAGAAAGCCTTACCATCGGCGAGTCGGGCGGCAAGACAACGGTGAAAGCGGAACAACTTGTACCTACGATGGAAATGTTGTTGAAAATGAAGCCGTTTACAAACAACATGATGTTTGGGGATGAAGCGGCAGCGGAAGCGTTTAAGACAAACAAACTCGGCTTTATCCTTGCGGGGCCGTGGAACGCCGAAGGGTATGACGCCTCCGGTGTTGAATACGACATTGTGCCGCCTCCCGCGTTTAAGAATGGCGGGCACACCGGCGGACTTCGCGGGCTGGACGCGCTCTACGCCGTCAATACGGCAAAAAAAGACCAAGTGACGCGCTGGCTCAAATACATCACCGATTACGACAGGCTTTATGAATTTGTAACAAAACTCGGGCGACCTGTACTAAACGAAAAAGTGATGAGTGCCCCAGAGTTGCAGGACAACCCCGTTGCGAAGGCTTCTGCTCTTGGTTTGTTGGGCGGCATCGACCAAACCGATTTCTTCCGCACGACGGTCTTTTGGGTGAGTCCCATTGCGGACGTTTCGACACAGCTTCTAGCGGGGCAGCTCACGGCCCAACAAGCGGCTGAACAGATGATAGCGAAAGTGAACGCGCTCTATGCGGAAGCACAATGATCTATTGAAGAACGGCATGAGTTATCTTGGACTCCTGCCGTTCTTCGCGTGTTTTAGTATCTTTATCCTCGTTCCGATGATACAGGGTATGGCGATGAGTTTTACCAACTGGTCTATGCGAAGCAGGGACACGCTCCGCTTCATCGGGCTTGAAAATTATCGCTATATTATATTTTCCGACGGCCTATCCGCAGTGAATTTTCGCGCATCCATAAGAAACCTTGTCGTATATGTTCTGATAACCGTACCGGCAGGGTTAACGCTTGCGCTGATTCTCGCGCTTGCGGTAAATCAATTTACAAAATGGTATGCGTTTTTTCGCGGCGCGTTTTTTATTCCTACCGCGTTGCCGCTTTTCTTGGCAACGGGAATTTGGATGTGGTTTATGTCCGCCGATGTGGGGCTGATTGCGTCCGTGCTCGCTAAAATTGGCATTGGACGCGGCATTATTTGGAGGAATACGTCAGGTTACGCCATTGTGTTATGTGTCATCGTTGATGTCTGGCACGCGGTTGGATTCAATCTGGTTATTTTGAGTACGGGAATGCGTAATATTTCAAAGGAGTATTACGAGGCGGCGGAAATTGACGGCGCGTCTGTGTTCCAAAAAATGCGCTATGTCACGATTCCGCTTTTGGAACCTGTGTTGTTTCTGGTCACCGTGAACGCTTTTATCAGCGCGTTGCAAGTGTACGATATTCCGTGGATACTCTCGGCAACAGACGCGAAATCGGCGGGTGGTCCGGGACAGGTTATGCTTTTCCCCGTGATGGAAATGGTACGCAACGTATATTCGGGAGACCGTTCGGCGTTGGGCAGGGCAAGCGCGGAAGGCGTTATCCTTATGCTTGTTGTTGTTGCGGTCACATGTATTCAGTTCAAGGCGCGTAAAAAAAACGTGTAGGTTTTGCGATGAAAAAAAGGATAAGTACTGAACGAATAATTATCGTCATTGTGGCAATGCTGTGGCTTGTTGTCTGTTTGTTTCCGCTCTATAATTTGATATGCGTTACGTTTTCTACAGACGCAAGCAATATCACGCGCACGTTTTTTCCTAACTCGCTTTCAAATGGGTTGCGAAAAATGGGCATTGTATTTACCGAGACGGGCATTCTCAAAGCGGCACTCGACTCCACGCTCATCACATCGGCCGCCATAGCGGGTATGCTCTGTATCTGTTCGCTGGCGGCATACGAATTCGCGTTCTATCAGTTTCCGTTTAAGAAAATTCTTTTCGCCGTCATCATGGGCAGCATGATGCTCCCGCTCGTGCTCTATGTCATTCCGTTATACCGATTTGTTGTGAAAATTGGGCTCTCGGATACGATTCCCGGTGTCGCGCTGCCGTTGATGGTATCGCCGCTTTCTGTATTTATCATAATGCAATTTTTGGAAGATGTACCGGTATCACTCATCGAATCGGCACGGATTGACGGAGCGGGACATTTTCGGATTTTTCTCAGCATCGTTCTCCCGCTTATATGCAACGCCGTGATCACCGTGACGGTGCTGATGTTTCTTTCGGTGTGGAGTTCGTATTTGTGGCCCTCGCTTGTGTCGAATACTCATATTCGACCAATGAGCGTGGCAATCGCCAATTTACTGAACCCCAATTTTTGGATTGATCCGCGTGTAAAAATTGCCGCGATGCTTATTTCGAGTGTCGCGCCGCTGTCGATTTATGCGCTGTTTCAAAAGTATATTATCGACGGCATTGCCGCTCAGGGCATAAAGGGATAGTCAACATGAGTGAAACAAGACGAACGGATATGTACGAGTACATTCTCGAATCAAATGGCGTTATACGAAACATCATCACCAAACGCGGCCCCGCGTTACGGGAAAGCGTTGAATATGTTCTTTCCCGTAAGGTCGAACAGATTTATATGATTGGTTCCGGCACATCGTATCACGCCGAATATGCCGCAAAATGTTTTATGGAAAAAATTCTGCGTGTTCCCGTGCGGGTATTTTACCCGTTGCAATTTATTGACGAGTGCGCGGCTGTTTCCCGTGATACGCTTGTTGTCGGGGCTTCTCACGGGGGACAATCAAGTTCAACAATTGCGGGACTCGACCGTGCGCGCGAGATGGGGTTGCCAACAATTGCCTCAAGCGCGGTGCCGGACAGCGAGATTATGAAACACGGAGATGCGGTGCTCACCTGTGAATTGGGCGAAGAAAATGCGGGCCCGAAAACAAAGGGCTATTTTTGTGCCATCGTTTTATATATTCTTTTCGCGCTTGAAATTGCCGTGCGGAAGAATTTGATTTCCGCAAGCGATGCCGCAACATATATCGCGCGACTTCAAAAGACAGCGGACAATATTCCGGTAATCGCGGAAAGGTCAAGCGCGTGGTACGATGCTCAGGCGGAGGAGTTAAAGACCGCTCGGCGCATCGTTCTAATTGGCTACGGCAATAATCGCGCCACATATATGGAGGGTACGCTCAAAATTCTTGAGGCGGTACGTTTTGGAATTACCGGTTATGAGATGGAAGAATTTATGCACGGCATTTATCACTCCATCTGGAAAGACGATTTTGTGTTTTACATCGGTTCGCCGGGAAAATATTATCCGCGTATTATACAACTGCAAAAATATTTTGAGGAACGTACCGCGCACAATTTCTTGTTTTCATCCGATGTGGCTCAGAACAACGGGAAAAACTTTATTGCGCCGTTTATTGACGACGAGGATTTTTCGCCGCTTGAGTACATCGTGCCGCTACAAGTCATCGCCCGCCGTCTCTCCGCTGATTTGGGAATTGATTGTAACATTCCCAGCGACCCCGATTTTCACCGAAAAATGCAAAGTTACCGGTATAGTGATTCTCCTTTGAGGCTGTTCCAAAACCCAGCAAAAGGGGGAACGGCAACAGGTTGCCGCGTCTCCCCCTTCGCTCCGGTCTTCGCCCTCCGCTATCCCCCTCTACGGGGGTCAGACCCCCGTAACGCCCCCGAAACTCCAGAAGCGGGCAAAGCCCGCGACCGAATCACAGCGGCGGCTTGCGTCCCGCAGGGTTTTTGAACAGGCTCTTAAGAATTTTGTCCGCGGATTGACGCGGATTAACACGGATTATACCCCGCTCGACCCGTGTTAATCCGCATCGCCATTGTCTGGATTGCTTCGCCACTTCGTGGCTCGCAATGACAACTCTCCTCGTCATTGTGAGCGAGCCACCTGTCATTGCGAGCCGAGCGAAGCAATCCAGGGTGAGGGCCTCCTCCGGCTGGATTGCTTCGCCACTTCGTGGCTCGCAATGACAACTCTCCTCGTCATTGCGAGCGGGCCGCCTGTCATTGTGAGCGGAGCGAAGCAATCCAGGATGAGGGCCTTCTCTGTCTAGATTGCTTCGCCACTTCGTGGCTCGCAATGACAACTCTCCTCGTCATTGTGAGCGGGCCGCCTGTCATTGCGAGCGGGCGGCAAATTGCCGAGCGAAGCAATCCAGCGTGAATGCCTTCTCTGTCTAGATTGCTTCGCCACTTCGTGGCTCGCAATGACAAGGGCCGCCCGGCATACTCGCCAGGCGGCCCCTTCCCGTTATCTCTTAGTCCCAGCCGATAGGGTTGGGCCATTGGAGGTTCATGTTCACCCCCGGCCCTGCCGTCGAGTTGCGAGACCCCGATGTCTTCCCAGAGTCCACGTACAATTTTTCGACATGGACCGCGTGGCCGTGACCGTATGCGGTGTTTCTCCTGTAGTAGTCCTCAGGCGTCCCATCGGGCTTCGTTTCCCCGTAAATCGTGCCGCCGGTCTTGGTGAACGGCTGGCCGTAGCCATAGTCCCCGTGGCTCGAGGCATACACGCCGCCGCCGGCACCAGGGTACCTTGATAATAAAAGATCTCCTGTGGCCTTATTGCCGCTGATGGTCCCGCCTTTCATGGTGAACACGCCTACGCTGTAAACATACACGCCGCCGCCCGAATTGGCGGTATTGCCGCTGATGGTCCCGCCTTCCATGATGAATTCGCTACTGCCGGATTTGCCGTACTCGACATCATCGTAAGTTTGAAGACTGCCGCAGACATACACGCCGCCGCCGTTGTACCGGGAGATCAGTTGGTTATTATTCATGGAGCCATTGCTGGTATTGCCGCTGATGGTCCCGTCTTTCATGGTGAACTTACCGCCGATGGAGACAAACACGCCGCCGCCGCCGCCCTGGCCGTAGCGCTTTTCGCTTGTCTTCGCCGTGTCCACGTCGCCCCACAAGGCCTTGTTGGTATTGTCGCTGATGCTCCCGCCGTTCATGGTAAACGTACCGGCAGTGTACACGCCGGCACCGCTGCCCCCCAAGCGGATATTTTTGTTCCCTCCGGAGATGGTGTTACCGCTGATGGTTCCGCCGTTCATGGTAAACGTCCCGCCGGCGGAGACATGCACGCCGCCGCCGTTGCTGCAAATGGGGCCGGCGCCCGTCACATCTGCCATGTAGGAGGCGATGTTGGTATTGCCCGTGATAGCCGCGCCTGATTCAAGGTTGAGCGTCCCGTCCACCCTGATAAGGGCGGTTTTGTTGGCATTCGTCCACGTTGACCCCACCAGAATCCCCAGCCCTTTAAGGGTGATGTTCCGCAGGGTCACCGTAACGCCCGAATTCACGATAACGAGGGGGGCGTGGGGATAGCCCGCCGTGCTTGGCATTATATCCGCTTCCTGATCCACTTTGCTAAGATAGCGCAGGATTATGGGCGGACCGCCGCCACCGGCGCCGTCAATCGTTACCGTGCCGCTCGGCGTTATCGTGTCCAGAACGACGATTTCGGCGGGAAGCGGATGCTTCGTATTCGTTACGCCCCATGCCGCGCCATTGCCATAACTCTCCCGCACTTTTTCCAGCGCCTTCGCCACCGTCGCCAAAGGAGCATCGCTTGCCTCCCCCGTGTTTGTGTCACTGCCGCCGGCAGACTTTATATACAAAGTCTTGAAGGCATCGAGCATCAAGGGATCGGGCGGCGAACTTGGATTCCCCGGGTCTTCCTTGCCCTTCGTATTGACGGGCTCTTCCAGAAAGTCGCATCCCGTAAATCCCACGGCTATAATGCCGAGCGCGAACACCAAAACCACCGCCGCAATACCACGAAAACCGCTCTTCTTCATACCGTATCTCCTAAACATACCGTATCTCCTCTAAAAATAAAAAAAGTATATAACACCGGGGGAACTGTCCCCCGCTCTTATTTCTTCCATACCATTTTTATATAACCGCAAACCTCACAAACAATGCGCCCGCTCGCGGTTCTTTTCCCCGCCCGTCATTGCAGACGAGCCGCCCGCTCCTCCGGGGAACGGAAAATGAACCGCAAGGGATTAAAAATCCCCAACCTTTGGCCCGCAACCACACGAACAAACGCGAACAAATGCGTTTTTTGTCCGAGAATGAGCACTATACATGATAGTGCGAACGAGCACTATACATGATAATACGAATGAGTGCTATACATGATAATGCGAACGAGCACTATATATGATAATACGAATAAAACAAGTTTTTTCATTGAAAAAACCCCCTTGTGGTCTTTTCCACCGTCAAAATTTTTATGTACACCGCATAAGCGGATAACACCTTTGTCATACGTCCTTTCTTTAACGCCGCCGCAGGGAAAACCCCGGACGGAGTCCCCACGGGTCCCGGCACGTTTGGCCGTGATCCTTGAAGCGTTAATATATGTGTTGCTATATTTAATATATGAAAGAAAATTGAACAGAAACGGAAGAAAACACGATGAGAAAACGCGGCTTGTAAAAACCCTATTCGAGGGGGGGGGGGTCTCCGCGCACCGAAAACACAAAAAAACTCTCTAACACGAAAAAATCGCACACCGAGAAACACATACTTTTAACCTCCTTTTTTCAGATTTCCAAATTTCGGTGGACAACCCCACCATTAATAGTTATTATACCATGCTCGAAAATTTCTGTCAAGTGTTTTTCACGAAATTTTGACAAAAAATATGAAAAAAATTGCCGCACGAAACAATCCAGCGTGAATGCCTCCCCCGGCTGGATTGCTTCGCCACTTCGGGCTCGCAATGACAACTCTCCCCTGTCATTGCGAGCGGGCCGCTAATTGCCGAGCGAAGCAATCCAGTGTGAATACCTTCCCCGGCTGGATTGCTTCGCCACTTCGGGCTCGCAATGACAACTCTCCCCTGTCACTGCGAGCGGGCCGCTCGGTAGAGCGGAGCGAAGCAATCCAGCGTGAATGCCTTCCCCGGCTGGATTGCTTCGCCACTTCGGGCTCGCAATGACAAGGGCCACCTCGCGGTTTGCAATGACAGCCACGCGCCGCGCAATGACAACCTTACCTCTTATCCGCGTCAATCCGTCTCGTCCGCGCAATCTGCGGTTTCCGGTGATTCATTCTCACCCTCTCTTGACAAAATTGAAAAAAATGAATATCTTTGAATGACTGTTTCAATGCCTCAGGTTTTGGAACAGTTTCTCTCATACAGGAAAAGTTTATAGTTAAGAGGAGCATACTGCTATGACAAATGATGAAATTGTTCCGGGGTTCGACATCGAAAAGGACGACAGCCTTAAAGTAGAATTGCGTCGTATAGAAGGGGTGACCGGGGGGTTGATTCTTACGCTTTCCGGCTATATCGATACCTACAACTCGACATCGTTTCAAAAACGGGTGAGCAGGGCTATCGAGAGCGGGTTCATCAAGCTGGTTTTTGTTTGTTCTGGGCTCAACTATGTTTCATCGACGGGCATCGGTTCTTTTACCGCGTTTTTGAAAACGCTTAAGTCCCTTTCCGGCGATATGGTGTTGCAGGATTTGCAGCCAAAAGTGTTTGAAGTCTTTCAACTGCTCGGATTTTCGCAGTTTTTCAACATCCACGACACGATCGAGGAAGCGGTTGGGTATTTCAAGGGCAGCGCGAGTGCGAAAGCGCCGGTTCGTGAGGTTTTTCCGTTGATATTCGCGTGCCCGATATGTTCCAAAAAACTCAAAGCGGTCAAATCGGGGCGATTCCGCTGTTCCGAGTGCAAGACCATTCTTGGCGTTGACAATAGCGGTACTATCTCATTGGGATAAGGAAAACGGCGGTAACTATGGGTATTTTTTCACGTCTTAAAGCGTTAATCTCCTCCAACATCAACCATCTTATCAACAAGGCGGAAAAGCCTGAGAAGATGCTCAATCAGGCGATTCTCGATATGAACGAACAGCTTGTCGAGGCGAAGAAATCCGTCGCGATGGCTATCGCCAACGAGAAAAAACTCGAACGGGAGGTCGCGAAAAACAAAGAGCAGTCGGCGGAGTGGGAACGCAAGGCCATTCTTGCCGTTCAGGCGGGCAAAGACGATCTTGCCAAAGAAGCGCTGGTACGGAAGGCCGAATACGACAACTATGCGGCCGAGTACGAGAAACAGTGGGCCGCGCAAAAAGAAAGCGTCGAAAAGCTGAAGAGCAGTCTTCTTGAACTGCAAAGCAAGATTGATGAGGCCGCCCGCAAGAAAGACCTGCTCATCGCCCGCGCGAAAAGCGCCGAGGCCCAGCAGAAAATTCAGTCGACTATGGCGAGTCTTTCCGGCAACCGGACGGGTTTTGATACGTTTGAACGCATGGCGCAGAAGGTTGACGAGCTTGAAGCCGAGGCCGGCGCGACGAAAGAGCTTGCCGAGTTATCCACCGACCAGACTCTTGAAAAGAAATTTGCCGAACTTGAGAAGCCGTCAAACAACGCCGATCAGTTGTTGCTTAATTTGAAACAACAGATGGGGGTTCTTCCGCCGGGGAATGAAAGCAAACCCGCCTTGCCGCCGCCGGACTGAACCAACGCCTCTTTTTAATCAGCAGGGACGCGGATTAATGTGACCGTGGTTATCAATCTTGTCCGTGTGTATCAATCTTGTCCGTGTCATCTGCGGTGAATAGGTGTTCATCTATGGAGCAAGAGACGCGCCCAAATACTCATCCCTCTCTCCTCGCCGCGTTTCTCGATGGCAAGAAGGATTTTTTTCACGCGCTGGCCGCAGTGATCGGCCCGCAGGAACCGTACCGTGCCGCCCAACTCGAAAAACGCCTCGTCTCCGGCGCAGCTTCTTTCGACGAGATGACCGAGTTGCCGAAAACACTGCGGGAAACGCTCTCCGGTGCGTATGTGTTGCGGGAAACGGCGGTCGCGGACACGCTCGCGGCGGAGGACGGCACGGTCAAACTGAAAATCCGGCTTGCGGACGGGGCCTTTGTCGAAGCGGTGTTGCTCAGTGACGGCGGGGGTCGGCGCACGGCCTGTCTTTCGACCCAGACCGGATGTCCGGCGGGTTGCGTGTTTTGTAAAACCGGAAGCATCGCCTTCAAGCGGAACCTGAGCGCAACGGAAATTGCCGAGCAGTTTTTTCATCTGCGGGAGGCCGCATCCCGCACGGCAGAATCGGACACAACGGACGGCATATCCGGCGCGGGGTCGGCGTCTCCGCCGGGGACGATCGCCAACATCGTCGTGATGGGCATGGGGGAACCGTTGCTCAACCTCGAAGAACTCAGGAAGGCACTTCTTTTTCTGGAAAAGACCGGGGAAGACGGGCGGTTTTCCCCGCGCCGCGTTACCGTGTCCACAAGCGGTATCATCGAAGGCATCCGCATATTGCCCGACAGACTGGCCGGGGTGCGGCTTGCCCTGTCCCTTACCACGGCGGACGAGGAACTCAGGCGGCGTCTCATGCCGATAGCGAGGGCCAATCCGCTTTCCGCCCTGAAAGAGGCCCTGCGTTCCTATCAAAGCCGGGAAAAAAAGCGGATCACGCTTGAGGCCGTTCTTTTGGGCGGCATCAACACCCGCACGGAGGACGCCGTCGCGATGGCCGCCTTTGCGCGGGATTTGCAGGTGATCGTGAATCTTATCCCGTGGAACCCGGTCGACGGACTATCGTTTGAGGGAAAGCCCCTCCGCGAGCCATCGGGCAACGAGGCGGAACGGTTCGCGGCGATGCTCCACACACACGGAATCAAAACAGAACTCCGGCGGCGGAAGGGACGGGGCGTTTGCGGCGCGTGCGGCCAGCTTGGCGGCGGTTGCGCGCTTCGCGCGAATGGATAATGATAAATGGATAATGGAAAATGATACGCGCGCTTCGCGCCAATGGATATGGAGAATGATGTCATTGCGAGCGAAGCGAAGCAATCCAGACGGGATAGCCCCTTACTGGGTTGCTTCGTCGCTGACGGCAAGTTGCCGCCCGTTTGCCGCTCGCTCGCAATGACAGACGGGGGCGGGTACTGTTGAGCAAGCGGCAGTCGGCGGGGATAGCGACACCGCAGATCACGCCTTTTAGCGGGTACTGTTGAGATAGCGTATCGATATGCTGGGTGAACACCACCTACAGGCGGCTGTGCTACCGGCGCGACGTGCTGTCTCAAGGCGACGTACTGCCACAAGCAGATACTGATTAGGGTAGCAATGCCGCCTTACGGTGGTGTTCACCCGGCCGGAACGACAACACCGAATAGTACGCCTCCTGTGGGCGGGTTCAGTTTAGGAAGCGGCAATCAGCGGGGATAACAACACCGCATGGCATGCCTCCTTTGGAGAATGGAAAATGATAAGAAGGCCGCGAGCCACCTCCAAACCCCGACATTTTCCATTTTCAATTCCCCATTTTCCATTCGCCCCAAAGGGGCGAATGCCCCCCCTTGACAACTTTTCGCATACTGATTATACTACTTTCATGCTCTCAATAGGGATAAAAGACAGACTACGCCATTCTCGGAAACTCGGAAACTCGGAAACTCGGAAACTCGGAAACTCGGAAACTCGGAAACTCGGAAACTCGGAAACTCGGAAACTCGGAAACTCGGAAACTCGGAAACTCGGAAACTCGGA
>JAISZQ010000075.1 GCA_031269165.1 Spirochaetaceae bacterium | reverse complement strand
TTTTAGTTTTTTTGTCCGCGAATGTACGCGAATGTATGCGAATACGCGCTGATGGGTATGTATTATTCGTATTTATTCGCGCCATTCGCGGACCAAAATTCTTAAGTTGTTGACAGGGGGAAGTCTCCCCCTTCGCTACGGACTTGCGTCCTCCGCTATCCCCCTCAGCGGGGGTTTCCCACCCCCGCAACGCCCCCGGATCACAGCGGAGGCTTGCGTCCCGTGGGGTTTTGAACAGGCTCTCAGGCTAAAGCCTTACGAAACGGCGCCTTTTAGGGGTGCTGATTTCGCTGGTGATCTTTTCATACTCTATGATAAATGCCTTATGTCCGGTACGGTTAAACATACGTGATGGTGTACCTCACTTCTTGTTTTGGAGCGGCATCGTAAGGGTCCGCCCGCCTAAGCAAAACCCGAGTGCTACGAGTATTATAATCCGCGCGAAACTGCCTCTGTGATGGACACCGCCCGCTACCCCTTCAAGATCGGGCAGATAGCGTCTATGGAACTCATGATTTCCAGTTCCCTGCCCGGAAAGGTGTGTTTTTTTGCTTCGTCAAGATAAAAATTGTTTTTATCGTTCAGCGCAAAGAACGCGAAAAGATTTGCGCGGCCTTCGGAGTCGGTCTTGAGGAGAAGTTCTCTGTTTACAATATGTCCGAGTTCGTGCGCGATGAGGATTCTTTTATCGCGGTCGTTGAAACTCGCGTTAAAAAATACGATTGCCCCAAATTTGTGGTGCCGCGTGGTCGCCTTTCGTTTGAAAGGCACGGGGGCTAAAACTATCGAGTATAGCCGTAACCTTTTAGTCTTAAGATGGCCGGATAACACGGCCTCGTCTTGCGGCGCTCGTTGGAGGAACACTTCGGCTTTTTTTTCATTGACCAAGTCTTCCACGGTGGCTACTAAATGCGACAGATAGCGCAACTTGATTTTAGGCCGTATGCTGGTGTCATACTCCGCTTCTTGTTCTTGTATTTCTTCCGTGTCTAGATCCAGCGCGTACGAGAGACGGCTGACAAGTTCGCTATCAATCAATGAGGGACCTCCAGCGTCCGTAGACAAAGATTTCGAGCTCGTCCGCATACTGGTCTTCGGCGGGCAGTTTTTCGCCACTATCGGACGTACCCGTTACCTGCATGCATTTTTGCAACAGCTTTATGCGGTCGTTCATGTTTTTGATGCTATGTTTCTCAAAGACATTATTAACCTGCTCTCTCTCAACGGAATCAAAGAGATCGCTTACTATGGCGTCTACCTTGTTTGAGGTTTCCACGAGTCCTTCCATAATTATCTCCTTACTTTCCGAATTATAGCATGGCCGTCTAAAACCTGTCAAGAAAAATCGTGTTTTTCAGAAGATGTTTCCCGAAAAACCAGTGACTTTTTGTTTTTTTGTGGTACTGTGGCGTTATGCGAGGAGTAAAACAATGCCCGGAGGCCCCATAAATGGCAGTGGAGGCTTGCGTCTCGCAGGGTTTTGGAACAGGCTCAACATTCCATAGCGTCAAGACCAAAGCAACGTCCTGGACGGTCAAGTGCCCAAAAACGGCCAAGCCTTTACAATTCTTGCAAAATCCGTTAGAGTAACGTCTCATGACCGTAAAAGAAATCGCCGCGCTGGCAAACATATCTATCGGGACGGTTGACCGGGTGCTCTACCACCGGGGCCGGGTCGCCCCGGAGACGAGGGCGCGGATCGAAGCCATTATCGAAAAGTATCAGTTCACGCCCAATCCCATTGCCCGGCGGCTCAAACGAAACCGGCCCTATCGGTTTCGCGCGTTTTTGCCGCAACGGGACCAGGACGCCGGTTACTGGGGACAGGCTCTGGCGGGGATAGAGGAGGGGGCCGGGCAGATCGCGCCGCTGGGAGTGACGACGGAGATTATCGAATTCGACCGCTACAGTGCCGAGGGTTTTCAGAAGGCTGCCGCGTCCCTGCTGGAGGACACGCCCGACGGCATCATCTTGTCCCCGATCATGCCGGAAAAGATCAAGGGCCTCATCGCGGATATCCGCAGCCGCGAGATTCCCTGCGTGTTTTTTGACTCCGACCTTCCCGAAAGCGAGCCCCTATGCGCCATCGGCCAAGATTCCTTTCGAGGCGGCTACCTCGCGGGGCGGCTCATGCATCTTTTTGCCGGCAAGATAACCAAGCCCGTGGCGATTCTGGACGCTCACGGGGAGGACTACCACATCACCCGGCGCCGGGATGGATTTTTGCGCTATGCCGGGGAACAAGGTTTTTCCACAGTGGTGCGGGAGTATTCCGGCTACAAGGGCGCGGAGATCACGGTCGAGGAAATCGCCGCGTTTCTCAGGGACAACCGCGACATCACCGGTATTTTTATCACCAACTGCATGGCCCATCGAGTTGTAGAGGCCGCCCATCGGGTCGCGGAGGCCGCTCAACAGCAAACGCCGCATCACCAAGGGGAACGTTCCTTTCTTCTCATCGGCTACGACCTCATCCCCAAGAACCGCGAGATGCTGCGAACCGGAGACATCGACGCGATCATCTCTCAGCGTCCGGCCGAACAGGGGCGCGAGGCTCTGCTGAACCTCTACCGCCACATCGTGCTGGAACAGCGCGTTCTCCCCAAGATCGATATGCCCTTGGACGTGTATATAAAGGAAAACATTCCCGTGCCGTCTGCCGCAGCATCGGCAGCAACGTAAGAATTGTGTCCGCGGATTGACGCGGATTTTCACGGATTTAATCCGCCACGTCATTGCGAGCAAGCCGCCCGTCATTGCGAGCGCACATTGCCGAGCGAAGCAATCCAGGGTGAAGGCCCTCCCCATCTGGATTGCTTCGCCGCTACGCGTCTCGCAATGACAACGCTCCCCGTCATTGCGAGCAAGCCACCCGTCATTGCGAGCGGAGCGAAGCAACCCAGGGTGAAGGCCCGTCCCATCTGGATTGCTTCGCCGCTTCGCGCCTCGCAATGACAACGCTCC